>CAMLRJ010000077.1 GCA_946482345.1 uncultured Cellvibrio sp. | reverse complement strand
TCCTTTGGGGGTGATGACTTCATCATGCGTGACTTTTATCCAGGGATTTTCGTAAGCAACACGTGATGATTTAACTTTCCAGCCACCGGTTTTTTCTTGCAGATCAAAATTTTTCATAAAAACAGTTTCAGATTAATGCAATCTATGTGCAGCCAATTGGATATCCGCTACTGATTTACCCAAAAGAGTGATGTTGCCTTTGTATCGATCAGCGCCGGTTGTGGTAAATTCAAATTGGTAATGGCGACGTAAAAACCATTGCTGCGAAAGTTTTACAGGGCGAATAGAGCGCAAGACTATGGTTTGGTCGAGTAGTTGTACATCGGCCTCCCGGCAAAATTGCAGGGCGGATTTGTAAGCCACATCTTTATAGGCGAGATTTTTATACCAAAGCGCGGCAACAAAACCAAAAGCTGTTAGCCAAAGTATGCTGTAGATATCAAGGTACATTCAAAAATCCATAAGCCGTAAAACAACAAACCCCAAAACAACAAAGGGCGATTGATCGCTCAATCACCCTTTGTATTTTCACTCATCTATTAAAGAGGGGTTACGTTTTCGGCTTGTGGGCCTTTTTGACCTTGGGTCACTTCGAAAGTCACTTTTTGACCTTCTTTCAGCGTTTTACGGCCGTTGCCGTTAATCGCGCGGAAATGTACGAATACATCCGAACCACCATCACGCTCAATAAAACCGTAACCTTTGTCATCGTTAAACCACTTAACAACACCAGAGACCAAATCTGACATACTTTCCTCGTCTTGCATAAAAATGTCAGCTGAGCAGCTGACCGAACATAAAAACCGACTTTACATAAAGCCAGGGTGAAATAGCTTAGTAAAGCTATTGCTCAGGTCGTGGTCGTCCAAAGTGGTCTTGAGCAAGAGGTCTTACAAAAGGCGGAGCTTGGGGCGGATCTCAATCTGTAGCGGCTCAAAAGTAAATCAGTTGTTATAGTGAGTCAAGCAAATATCCATGAAATTGATGATTGCCATGAATATTAGTAACAAGGAGTAACACTTGGTTATTGGTTGTCACATAAATTTGCCCTTTGTTTTCAGTCCTTTGCGATGGTATTGGCTTTTTTTCGTGCAAGCACTTCGTGGAGGAAAATAGCAATCGGAATAATCAATATGCCAAGGGTCATGGCTTCGTGTTTCAGGGTTTGAAATTGATAACCTTGCTTGGCTAATTGGAAACAGGCCAGACCAAAGGCCGCTGCAGCGAAATACCCCCAACGCGATTGTTTCCACACACCGAAACCTATGGCTGCAGTAACCAGCGCCAAAAAATAGCCCACGACATGACCGAAGGTTGCAAAGGTAACAATAGAAACCAACAGCAGTATCAACACCAGATAATTTACTAACAAGGCAAATTTTTTCATGAGTAATTTTTTATCAAACAGAAAATATAAATTAAGACAAATGGATTAAATTAATCCGATGATTTTTTTCCTTTACCAAACCAGCTTTGGTACTTTTTATGAACACCCCTGGTAAATGCCTGCGAATAGTCTTCCAGCAGGTCAACCCCCACCAGAACAGCAATCACTACCAGTGAAAGTTTGATGGCAACCATGTTGTAACCAATCGCTATACAAACCCCAATTGAAGCCAATGCCCAAATTGTTGCGGCTGATGTTACGCCAAGAACAAAACCATCACGCGCCAGCATCACACCTGCGCCCAAAAAACCAATACCTGTAATGACCTGCCCGATAATTCGGGATGGATCTGTGACAACGCGAGTTCCGTTTTGATCGACACCGGTGGATACAATCATGGATGCCGCAATAAAAATATAAGTACCGAGTGTGATTAGCGATGACGTTCGGATACCGACAGGTTTTCCGCGCAGTTGTCTCTCTGCGCCGATAATTGTGCCACACAGCAAAGAAGTACCTATGGCATACCAGTCGAAGGGTGCTATTGAGAGAAAAGACAAATCCATGCTGGCCTCGCAGTTGTATACAATCGATTAAAGTTAAAGCCCCATAGCTTGACGAATAATCATTTTTTTAATGGTGGTATTTGAGTCTAGCTGACGCATACCAAAATTGCGCAACCAGTTGGCCGATAAAGATCGATGGGAAAATAATTGTTTGAATCCTTCCATCGCTGACATCATGCCAAGATTGTGTGCCAAGCGCTGTCGTTGGTAGCGTCGTAAAATAGAAAAATCGTCCAGAGGGATGCGCCGTTGTTGTGCGCGCAAAATTTCTGTTGCCAAAACCTGCGCATCGAGAAATCCCAGATTAACACCCTGCCCGGCCAGAGGGTGAATATTGTGCGCAGCATCGCCAATCAGTGCAATGTGCGGTTGAATATAATTCCGCGCATGTCGTTGCCTGAGTGGATACATAAAGCGTTCAGATGCATGCAGAATTTTTCCTAATTTATATTCAAACGCTTTTTCCAGGGCGATACAAAAATCTTCATCTGACATTGCCATCAACTCATCTGCCAATTTATTTTCAGCGGACCAGACAATTGAGCAAAAATGTTTTTCATTAACATCAGCTAAAGGTAAAAATGCCAATGGACCGGTGTGCATAAACGATTGCCACGCGGTGAATTCATGCGGTAATTCGGTTTGTACGCAGGTGACTATAGCGTTGTGTCCGTAATCCCATTCCCGCGTTGCAAAATTTGCCAGTTCACGCACTCGAGATTGTGTGCCATCAGCGGCAATTAACAAACGGGTGACAAAAGGTTCTCCTTGATTCAGCACCACGCCGGGTAATGACTGCTGTTGAATATCCAGCAAATGCGCAGGATGGATGAATTTGATTTGTGAATGATCGGCAATTTTTTTCTGTAAGCTGTTAACTATGACAGAATTTTCAACTATATGCCCAAGCTGCTGTGAAGCAACTTCCGCTGCATCAAAATGAATACTGGACGTTCCCTCTTTATCCCACACATGCATTTGTGAATAGGGACAAACACGCTGCGCAAGAATATCATTCCACACATTTAATTGAGTCAAAAATTTTGTGATGCCTGGGTTAGTGCGACTACTCGGGGATCAAAATCTTCGCCACTAAAAGAGGGTGAATGATCAGCAGCATCCACCAAACAAATGGAGAGTTGCTGATCCACATCTGCCTGCGCAATGGCACTGGCCAAACTGGAACCTACCAATCCTGCACCAATAATAGTGATATCGTAAACTTGCATGTTCATCCGGTTTTGCCCATGGTTTGATGCACCAGAATATTTTTCAATGAAGGAATTGATTCCAGCCCTAAAAATCCAAGATGCCTTAACGCGATTAAAGGCAGACGATTATTGGAAAATATTTTTACCAATTGATCACTGAATAGAATAGTCGTGTTTTGATCTTTATGTTGCTGGGCCAAATAACCTTGTAACACTGATAGTTTGCCCAAAGGTTTTTCAGACTGCACCAGTTGTCTGCTTAAACTTGCACAATCGCGCAAGGATAAATTAAATCCTTGTCCTGCAACCGGATGTAAAAAATGTGCAGCGTTGCCAATCAATACCAGATGAGAGCGAATCTGTTCTTTGGCTGTAACCAATTGCAGTGGGTATGCATGACGTTGGCCGACGCGTAAAAAATTTCCCAATCGATTACCAAAACGTTTTTGCAAATGCGCTAAAAATATTTCTTCAGGTGCATTGAGTAATTCACTCGCTTGCTTTTCAGGTAGTGTTAATACCAGAGCTGCTTCTTGTGCAGATGCACTTTTCCCCAGTGGTAGTAAAGCAATTGGCCCCAATTCGGTAAAGCGTTCATAAGCTGTGTGTTGATGGGATTCTGAAAAGGCAACATTGGCGATAATCGCCGTTTGATGATAAGGCTGAATATTAAAATCAATGCCCAATTGCTGAGCCAGTGTTGATTGCCCTCCATCGGCCATAATCACCAGATCGGTTTCTATTTGTGTAGTGTTGTCAGATAAGTTTTGTGCAATCTCTATAACAGCTCCTGCTTGCTTGGGCATTATTTTTTCAACAGAGGTTGAAGAAAATAATTGAACGTTAAGCAGAGTTTTCAGTGTAGATAACAAAACTTTCCCAATCCATTGATTGGGAATGACATAGCCTACTGCATCGACAGCGTAATCCTGTGCGTTAATGACGCCACCCATTAAATGCCCGGCATCACTGATATGAATTTTACGAATCGCAGTAGCCTGCTCCAACAATCTTTCCCATACGCCCAATGATTGAAAAATGCCAACACTACCCTGCGCAATCGCAGTGGATCGCGTATCAAAATTTGCATGAAAAACATCAATTTCATTTTCCGAAAAGGCCTGTGCATCCAGTAGCGCAATCTTCCACTCTGAATTCGCATGCGCCAACAACAGAGCCAGACTCATACCGACCATGCCGCCACCAATTATGGTGATATTAAAATGGGATTGTGTCTTCATGTTCTTAATCGTTTGATAATAGTTCTTTTAATAAACTTGAGCCTGTTTTGGTCAGACGATATTGCGTTTTTACTTCAATCAAGCCATCAACTTTTCAATTTCTTGCACTGTTTTAGGAACATTTTTCGTTAACACTTCATTGCCATCTTTGGTGATTACTATGTCATCTTCAATACGAATGCCGATGCCGCGCCATTTTTTTGCGACTTTTTCATTGTCGGGCGCAACATAGATTCCTGGTTCAACGGTCATCACCATTCCAGGTTCGAGCAAACGCCATTCGCCGCCGACTTTATAGTCGCCGACATCGTGCACATCCATGCCTAACCAGTGGCCGGCGCGGTGCATGTAAAATTCTTTGTAGGCTTCGGATGTAATTAATTCATCCAATTTTCCTTCAAGCAAACCTACATCGATTAATCCTTGAGTGATAATACGCACTGTGGCTTCATGCGGATCGTTCCAGTGATTGCCGGGTTTGGCGACGGCGATGGCAGCAAGTTGTGCGTCTAAACAAATGTCGTAGAGAATTTTTTGTTCGTTGGAAAATTTTCCGTTAGCCGGAAAGGTGCGTGTGATATCAGCCGCGTAATAATCCAGTTCGCAGCCAGCATCAATTAAGACCAGATCGCCATTTTTAATCGCGGCAGAATTTTCGATGTAATGTAAGATGCAACCATTTTTCCCGCCACCAACAATAGAGTTGTAGGCAGGAAAGCGCGCGCCATTACGATGAAATTCGTGAAGAATTTCAGCTTCAAGTTGATATTCCAACATGCCGGGTTCGCAAATTTTCATGGCACGTATGTGAGCTGCAGCAGAAATATCTGCCGCTTCTTTCATTACACGAATTTCTGCCGCACTTTTAAATAGACGCATATCGTGCAAGAGATGACTCAAATCCAGAAATTCACCTGGTGGTGTTGCGCCTGAACGCACTTTTGCACGTATGGTGTTGATCCATTCCATGACTTGTTTATCAAATTCTCCGTCTTTGCCCATCGCATAATAAACACGCTGACGACCTTCGAGCAGGCCTGGCAAAATATCGTCTATGTCATCAATCGGGAATGCATCATCGGCATCAAATTGTTCGCAAGCACCTTCAGGGCCTGCGCGATAGCCATCCCAAATTTCACGTTCGCGATTGCGTTCGCGCACGAACATCACAAAAGAACCATGTTCGCGTCCGGGAATTAAAGCCATTACTGCTTGTGGTTCTTCGAATCCGGTCAAATATAAAAAATCACTGTCTTGTCGATAATGATATTCAGTGTCACGACTGCGAACGCGCTCTGGTGCAGCAGGTAAAATGGCAATGGAATTGGGTTCCATCATGTCCATTAATTGTTTGCGGCGACGAGAAAATTCTGTTTTGGTGATGCGCATAATCTTTCCGTATCAAAAAATTATCGTTAATGAATTTGTTGCGATGCGGGCGGTGTAACTGGCTCAGTGGCTGCAAATTCTTCGTAGAAGCTGGACGCAATCATGCGTACATATTCAGTCACTTCCATATAATCTGCTTCATTTGCCTCATCGTCTTCTTCATCGTCCACTTGAATTTGTACTATAGCGGCGAGGTCGCGCAATCTATCCTGTGCTTCTTCATCCAATTGACGATCTTTGGCATCAACACTGCCGAATCCTGTTAAAAAACCGTGGCACCACTGGCTGAGTGCAGTGACACGATCAGAGATTAATTCATCATCGTCAGGCAACAATAATGTTAATGCAAAATCATTGCGAAATTGTTCGCGCGTGACATGGTAAACCTGTGCCAGTAAATCGCGAATATGAGGTTCCGGTGCCTGGGTGAAATCCAGAAATTCCACTGCGTCCAATAGCCATTGGATTTCCGAGACTTGTGCACCACCGGATAATTTTCCACAGAGTAATCCGTGCAACTCGGAAGGGCTATTCAATACCCCCAGGGGACTCAGGGCATTGGCCAGCTGATCGAAATCAATTTTTGCAGGAAGGGGTAATTCACTCATCAAAAACTCCAGATGCGTCTAAAATAGAAACGAATGATGACGGCATCCTAACACAAGACAGTCGCTGTCATTGACCGTCCGACAGACGCACAATATAGTGGCGCCTGCTCTACCACAGGTTATCTAGACTATGTCAAATGATCTTTTACTCTCTTTGGAAACCAAGCTGGATCGTTTGTTACTGGCGTGCCAGCGATTGCAACAGGAAAATGCCGAGCTTAAAGCCCGTGAAAGTGAGTGGCATAGGGAGCGGCAGCGATTAATTGAAAAAAATGAGCTGGCTCGCAGTCGTGTTGAGGCGATGATCACGCATCTTAAAAGTCTGGACGTAGAATAGGTCACACTATGTCAAATGAAACTGTCACTGTTCGCATTTTGGATAAAGAATATCAAGTCGCTTGCCCCAGCGAAGAGCGTCAAGCTTTACTGGATTCTGCGCATCTTTTAAACGAACGCATGAAAACCATTCGCGGGACAGGAAGCATTGTTGGACTTGAACGTATTGCAGTTATGGCCGCATTGAATTTAAGCCACGAATTGTTACAAGCGAAGCAGGATTCCGGTGTTAGTGCAAATCAAGCCGATTTGCAACGTTTGCATGATAAATTGGATAAGAATCTGGCTTTATTTTTGTAATTTATTTTGCTTGTTTATTTCATGGCATTAAAGAAGTGAAATTGATTCAAAAACTCTTGAAGCAATTTGCTGTTGATGAGTTATACTTGCTTCAAGCCCTGAGGTGTTCGTGATCCAACAATGTCCTTGAGCCGATAAATGTAAACCCGGCAGTATCTCGTTGAGTTTGGTGTGCATGTCCGCCTGACGGAAAGCCTAAAAAACCACAGGTATCGCCACCTTGAACCTTTGGGTTCAAGGCCAGTTTGGTAGCGACATTTCGGGGTTCCTATTTTTTATGAAATTACCTTCCGATATTTCTATTACTTCGCGCAATCAATTGCGCGAAGAACTTCGTAGTAAACGCAAAGCCATTAATTCAAAACAACAAACCGAAGCAGCAATTAATCTTTTAAAAAATATTCTTAAGCTTCCTATTTATTTAAAAGCTAAATATATCGCCGTTTATTTATCCAGTGATGGTGAAATAGATTTACAGCCGCTAATCCACCAAAGCTGGGCCATGAACAAAAAAGTTTATTTGCCGGTATTAAAACCCAAATCGCGAGAACTCTGGTTTGTTGAATACACACCGCAAACAGAATTAATTGCCAATCGTTTTAAAATCTTCGAGCCCGATCCAAACAAAAACCAAAAATTACCAGCACATTTGTTGGATATAGTATTTATGCCTTTAGTGGGTTTTGACAATCAGGGCAATCGATTAGGAATGGGTGGCGGTTTTTATGATTCCACGTTTTCTTTTAAAAAAGAAAAACCCAAATCAAAACCTTTGTTGATTGGGGTCGCGCATGAGTGTCAGAGAGTTGAGAGAATTGATGTGGAGGAATGGGATGTGGGGTTGGATTTGGTGGTGACAGACAAGTCAGCTCGCATTTGATTAAAGCAAATTTTCCAAGAAATTGAAAATATTACTACCAATTTTAGCTACCTTTTCTACTTTTATCGCAATATCTACAACGCTATTAACTTTTTTCCATGTTGCATCAAGTTTTTGCAAAATTTCAGAGTTTTTGGCCGGCAATATTTCATCTTTTACTTCAATCATTTCTCCTAGAGCTGTCCTGCCAGCCTCTCTAAATGCTTTTGCGCCTACAATATTGTATCCAGAGAGTGCATTTTCGATAAGATCAATATGGTGCTTGATTAATAATCGTAAGCGATCAGAAATAACTGCTTTCAACAACGTACTTTTCAATTCATCTAAGCATATTCTGATAGAAGATAAATCACCATCTGAAATACTTGATTCTTCATCGGGAAGAATATCTTTACAAAAGGATAAGGTGGTTAATACATCAGGCGTAAGATGAGAGTACACCGCATCCCAGGAGGATGCCAGATTAATGGGAGATAACAAATTTTCGATTTTTAAAAATTTCGATTCGTAAGTGTCCTTGGAAATAGTTCCAAGAGAATCTAGACTGCTCCTGATTATTTTTAATTCAAAATACATTAAGTTAATTGATTCAGAAACTAAGAAATATTTTCTTATGCTGTCTGCTTCATTTATATCAAACAACATTGCCCAAACATCAATTGATCGCTGTTTGTTTGGCATTTTGCGATCCACTCGATGAGATGAAGCCGCATTTAGTATTTTAAGTAATCTCGCAGCTGAATTTAACTTATTGTGCATATTATTCTCTATAAATTAAGCTCACCCCAAAAAAAACTTAAACGCCTGATTCTGCGTTTCATCCCAATAGGGATAATTCAAATCGTTTAAAAATACTTTTAACTCGCCGTAATCTTTTTTCGGGACTTGCATTCCAACCAATACACGAGCAGATGCTGAGCCGTGGTTGCGGTAGTGGAATAATGAAATATTCCAGCGGCCTGCAAGTTTATTTAAAAAAGTGACTAAAGCTCCCGGGCGTTCAGGGAATTCGAAGCGATAAAGAACTTCATCGGCAATATGCGGTGCGCGACCGCCGACTAAATGGCGGATGTGTAATTTTGCCAATTCGTTTTCGGTCATGTCGGTGACATCGTAGTTCTGGCTTTTTAAATCGTTGACCAATTCTTTTCGATCAACTCCGCCAGCGCTCACTTGCACTCCAACAAAAATTCTCGCTTCGCTGGCATCAGCATAACGATAATTAAATTCAGTGATGTTGCGTTTGCCTAATGCTTTACAAAATTCTTTGTAAGCGCCGGGGCGTTCGGGAATTGTTACGGCCAAAATCGCTTCACGTTGTTCGCCGATTTCAGTGCGTTCGCTGATATAACGCAAGCGATCAAAATTTATGTTGGCGCCACAATCTATGGCGACTAATGTTTGGCCGGTGATGCCGTGTTGCGCAACGTATTTTTTCAAACCAGCCACACTGGTTGCACCAGCGGGTTCGGCAATTGAACGTGTGTCTTCGAAAACATCTTTGATGCCTGCACAGATTTCGTCGGTGGTAACGGTCATGCATTCATCAACTGTTTTGCGCAAAATGCGAAAAGTTTCTTCGCCGATTTGTGCCACGGCAATACCATCAGCAAAAATTCCGACTTGTGGCAGCACGACACGCTTTTTCTTTTCCATGGCCGCCATTAAACAGGCAGATTCTTCGGATTCCACTGCGATAATTTTGGTTTCAGGGCGCAAATATTTTACGTAAGCAGAAATACCTGCCGCCAAACCTCCGCCGCCGACAGCGATAAAAATGGCGTCGATTTTTCCAGGATACTGACGCAGGATTTCCATGCCGATGGTGCCTTGCCCGGCGATTACATCGGGGTCATCAAAAGGATGAATATAAGTCAGGCCTTTTTCTTCAACCAATTTTTTGGCGTGGGTTGATGCTTCATCATAACTGTCGCCGTGCAATACCACTTTGGCACCGCGTGCTTTAACCGCATCGACTTTAATGGTGGGTGTGGTACGTGGCATGACGATTGTGGCTTTGATGCCGAGATGCTGTGAACCCAGCGCAACACCCTGCGCATGATTACCCGCTGATGCACAAATGACACCGCGATTGCGTTCTTCTTCGGTAAGCTGCAACAACTTGTTGTAAGCGCCACGCAATTTAAATGAAAACACCGGTTGCAAGTCTTCGCGTTTTAACAGGACTTTGTTGCCTGTGCGTTGCGAAAGCAGGCGGGCTTCATCCAAAGGTGTTTCGATTGCCAGGTCGTAGATGCGCGCGTTGAGTATGCGTTTTATATAGGATTCGGTCATGGTCTTTATATTGTGATTAACAGAAAGTGCCAAGTGTAAACAATTTGTCGGTGGCTGGCATCTTTGGATCTGTATAATGCGCCTTTTGTAGGGCCTCAACTGGCGGCTCATTCACCTGGCGCCTGAACTGATCGACTATGTGGTGGTGC
>CAMLRJ010000076.1 GCA_946482345.1 uncultured Cellvibrio sp. | reverse complement strand
ATAACGTGCAGGGGGTTTGGTGAAATGTTGTTTGGGATTTAATTGAATTAAGGGTAACACCTGCCCCGGTTTCATATCCGGTAATACCACGTCTTCATCTTTTTTGACTTGTTGTGGCAGGACTTTGGTGAAACCATCAAAACGTACAACACGACCGCGCGTGCGCAATTCAAAATCACCTGCCTTTACTACCACGCTGGTGCTGGTGTATTCCGCAGGACTCATTTGGCAAGCAACAAATTGTTGCCAGATCAAACCATACAAACGTTCAGCATCGCGTTCCATGCCACTTAATTGATTGGGTTGGATGCCAACATTGGATGGACGAATTGCTTCATGCGCTTCCTGTGCACCTTCTTTACTGGAATAACTTTGTGGATTTTTCGGCAAATATTTTTCACCGAAATTTTCCAAAATATATTCACGACAGGTTTCGACCGCTTCCTGACTCAAATTGGTTGAGTCGGTACGCATGTAAGTGATGTAACCTGCTTCATACAAACGCTGCGCCATCATCATGGTTTTTTTCACGCCAAATCCCAAACGCGTGCTCGCAGCCTGTTGCAAAGTGGATGTAATAAAAGGAGCAGAAGGTTTTGCCTGTGTCGGTTTATCTTCGCGACTGATAACTTCATATTTGGCTTTTTGCAGCAAAGCAACAGCGGCTTTGGTTTGCGCTTCGTTAACAGGTTTGAACGCTTCATCGCCCTGTTTTTTAACTTCAAAAGCAACTTGTTGTTTTTTGCCCGCATCAAGATCAGCAAATAAAGTCCAATATTCTTCCGGGATAAACGCACGGATTTCCCTTTCACGTTCAACTACCAAACGAACTGCAACCGATTGCACTCGCCCGGCAGATAAACCACGCGCTACTTTTTCCCATAAAAGTGGTGACACCATGTAACCCACAACCCGATCCAAAAAACGACGTGCTTGTTGGGCATCAACACGATCCTGATCAATCATGCCCGGATTTTTGAATGCGTTTTGAATGGCGGTTTTGGTAATTTCATTGAATACAACACGGCGATAACGTTTGGGATCGCCGCCAATCGCCTCACGTAAATGCCAGGCAATCGCCTCCCCTTCTCTATCCAAGTCGGTTGCCAGATAAATAGTGTCAACTTTTTCGGCTAACTTCTTTAATTCATCAACAACTTTTTCCTTACCGGGAAGGATTTCATATTGTGCTTGCCATTTATTATCAGGGTCTATTCCCATGCGAGCGATCAACTGGCTTTTGGATTTGGATTCTTTTTGAGCCGCCTTTTCTTCAGGTGATAATTTGCGGGTGGCAGCAGCAAGCTTTGCACGCTCCTTGGCGTCAACAGGCTTGTTGGAACCACTGGTAGGCAGATCACGTATGTGACCCACACTGGACTTAACGACAAAATCAGCACCCAAATATTTATTAATCGTTTTGGCTTTGGCGGGTGATTCAACAATAACTAAGGATTTACCCATGATGTTCTTCTAATCAATTTGCTAAAAGGAAATTACAAAGGCTGATTTAAGCAGTAGAAATGCAAGGCGGCAAACTTGCCGATCCTTATCTAAACTGGTACTTAACTAATCCAAACCTGGTAAAAAGGTGCGCAGTTATAAGTCCTGAAGAGATAAGGGTCAAGTTGAAGTTTTTAGCCGTTTTTTTAAAAACACCCATAGCAGCCCCTGAACACGGCCTTACACCCAGCCTTAACGAAATCACTTAACCAATTGTTTTAAAAGAGATTTACGGTTTATATGCACATAATAATTCTATTTATACTCTTGATGCTGGGCGCCTTGATTACCGTCAGTATCCTGAATGAAAAACAGAAAAAAGAACAAATGCGCCGTCATCAACAAAGACGACTGAGGGTACAGGTCGAAGAACTGAATGAAGTATTAACCTGCATAGAACACACTGTAGGCGACAAAAATCTGGCCAGAAAAATCAACAGTTTGATTATTGGCTTGCTTGAGGCCATGCGTCGATTGGAGACCAAACCTTCACCCTATATCAACACCAGTTTGCAAAAAGTAGCAGCCCACACTCTGGAGTTGGATAACCCTCAGTTTCAACCAGTGGTGAGATACGAACGAGAAAGTGACGCGCAAATCAACAAAACTCAAAAACAACTTCTGGACACCATAGACATATTATCGAGCCTGGTATCACGTGGAGGCTTGGCTGAACAGGAGTTCGAGTATTATCAAAACCAGTTGCGTTGGGCGCATTTGATGGTGGCCGTTATGTCTTATCTGGCACAGGGCAATAAATCCATGACCATTGGTGACAGGGTTACTGCTCAAGCTTTTTATCAACGAGCACTGCATCAACTTATGGAATCGCCCCACCCTGACCCCAAGCGTTTGACCTTAATCAGGGAAATCAATGAAATGTTAGACGGAACCCGCACCCGTTTAAGCGAACATTTATTGGGTTCCAGCCAGCATGATTTGGCTGAAATGGACAGTATTTAAGAGTAAAAGCGCCGAATAGCCTGCAAAAAATCCAGCATCGTCAGCAATGTTTGTTCGTCTGTTTCTTCTTTCCAAAAAAATGCAACGCCACCACTTCCGGCTGATATGCCCATCACCGATTCAGGTAAAGCCGCGAGATTTTCCGTCAACCATAATTCAACTGATGTCATCGGACGTTGCTCATTGGCCCAATCCCATTCCCTGAAAAAATTCACATCATGTGCGTACACTGTGCGTCGCAAGATCCATTCAGGTTGATTAGCCATCAATTCTGCAGGTGGAATGCTATAAACCACCAAAGGATCGGAAGGTTTCAATTCTGTATTTAACGGCGGTAAACGACGAATTGAATAACGTGCACCTTTTTCTCTGGCCAGCAAACGCAATTTTTCAAGCCTGCTTTGCTTGCCTCGTGGCTTGAGCGCTATGATAGGAGCCAGTATGAATGCAAATACTCCCAGCAATATTAAAAAAAAAGTCATCACACACTCCGGTTTGAATCAAAAAAAATCCACACTATGCTTAATAAAAGCATCAACATCAAAACACATTCAAAGGAAACTATCATGGCATATTCACACATATTAGTTGGATTGGATCTATCAGATGATTGCCCCAAAATTTTGGAGAAAGCTGTATCACTGGCCAAAACCTGCAATGCAAAACTCAGTTTGGTACATGTGATAGAACCATTAGCCTTATCCTATGGCGGAGATTTGGCATTGGATCTTGGCAGTATTCAGGAACAACAAACATCCAACGCGCTGGCATCTTTAAAAAAACTGGCATCCACTATTGATATGTCGGTTTATCAGGAACATGTTTTGATCGGTCAAACAGCCACCGAAATGCACTTTCTGGCAAAGGAAGAAAATTGCGATTTGATTTTAGTCGGCAGTCACGGACGCAAAGGTCTCGCACTTTTATTAGGCTCCACATCCAACAGCGTATTGCACGGTGCGCAGTGTGATGTGTTGGCGGTTTTGGTGAAATAAATCGGTGGGCACGCTGCGCTTTTTGCCCACCCTACAATTTTCTCTCGTCATCCTACATAGATTCCAATTCAGCCCAACGTTCAAAACTTGCTTCCAAATCTGCTTCTATTTTTGCCAACAGGTTAAGATGCGCATCAATTTCTTTTTGTGGTTTTGAGTAAAAATTCTGATCGCCAATATCGGATTGAAGTTTTGATAACTGCTGCTCCAGATCTTCAATTTTTTGCGGCAATTCATCAAATTCTTTTTGCAGTTTGTAACTGAGTTTTTTCGGTTTTGATGCAGGTGTTTTTGATGTGGATATGGGTGTTACAGCAGTTTCCAATTCTGTTTTGTTTTCTGCTTTTTCTACAGGTGAGTTAATTTCCGGCTTGACCCACCGACCGCCCTGGCGTATCCAATCATCGTATCCACCGACATATTCTTGCAAGTTTCCCTGACCTTCAAATGCAATCACGCTGGTCACACAATTATTTAAAAATTCGCGATCATGGCTAACCAGTAACAATGTACCTGTGTATTCACCCAAAATATCTTCCAATAATTCCAGGGTTTCTACATCCAGATCATTGGTTGGTTCATCCAACACCAATAT
Organism: uncultured Cellvibrio sp.; assembly: GCA_946482345.1. The sequence goes on along the minus strand of CAMLRJ010000076.1, from coordinate 6,311 downwards.
ATTGGCAGGCTTGCTGAATAATTTCGCCAGCAGCACGCGATTGCGTTCACCGCCAGATAATGCGCGCAGTGGTGTTCTTGCACGTTCGCCGCTGAACAGAAAATCACTCAAATAAGAAAAAATATGCTTTGATTTACCATTGATTTCAATAAATTCACGGCCTTCTGCAAGATTGTCCACTGCATTGGCGTCCAGATTTAATTGATCACGCAATTGATCAAAATAGGCAATTTGTAAATTGGTGCCGCGTTTGATGCTGCCCGATTGGGCTTCAAGGTCACCCAATATCAATTTCAATAATGTACTTTTACCTGCGCCATTTGGCCCAATCAAACCTATTCGATCGCCACGCATAATCCGCGTTGTAAAATTAACGACTATAGGTTTCTCGCCATGTGCAAACGAAACATTATGCAAATCGGCAACCAGTTTTCCTGATGATTCACCTGCATCCAGATTAAAACTGGCTTTTGCTTGAACTTCACGACGTGCCGATCTTTCAACACGCAAGGCTTTTAATGCGCGAACGCGTCCTTCATTTCGCGTGCGCCGCGCTTTAATTCCTTGTCGAATCCACACTTCTTCCTGCGCCAAACGTTTATCAAACAACTCGTTATGTCTTGCTTCATCCGCCAGCATTTGTTCGCGATAAGTCAAAAAGCTTTGATAATCGCCTGACCAATAACGTAAATGCCCACGATCCAGTTCAGCGATGTGGGTTGCCAATTTTTGTAACAGGGAGCGATCATGCGTGATAAAAATTACTGCACCGTTAAACGCCAGCAATTGATTTTCCAGCCATTCAATTGCTTCAATATCCAAATGGTTGGTGGGTTCATCCAACAATAATACATCCGGATTTTTGACCAAGGTTTTTGCAAGTGCCACCCGACGACGCCAGCCACCGGACAATTCACGCATATATTTATCTGCAGGCAATTGCAGGCGCGACAAAATTTCATCCACTTTTTGTTGTAATGCCCAGCCATCCTGACGTTCTATTTCTTGTTGGATATGATTCATTTTTTGCAAATCACTATCACTTAAATCCGGATTCATTGCGAGCGCATGATAATCAGCCAGGAGTTGACCAACACCGGGAAAACCATTGGCAACAGAATCAAAAACGCGTTGATCATCAGGCTCCGGCAGATCCTGTTCGAGTCTGGCAATCACAATACCTGACTGACGAATGACCTCGCCTTTGTCCAAATCCACGTCACCTGAAATAATTTTCATCAAACTGGATTTACCCGCACCATTGCGCCCGATCAAACAAAGCCGCTGCCCTTTCTCGATGGTTAAATCCACCTCATCCAGAAGAACTTGCAAGCCATAACTCAGGTGTGCTTTTTCAATTTTAATCAGGGACATAATGCAATTACTGTATTGAATTTAATATCAAGAATTGTTTGACAACATTTTCATTTTGATCTGGCAATAAAAAAAGCGTGTAGATAGAAAGAACAGCTGCTATCCTCGCCAAGCCCCAAAACTGTTGCACCATAGTGATGGCCGGCATGATATACCATTAAAGTTCTTTTGAGGTTCCCATGCGTTTCGTTGTATTTGCCATTGTACTTTTGTTGTATTCCGCTTTTGCAACTGCCCAATCCCCGGAAAAAAAATCCTCTACAAGCCTCACTCCCTTGCAACAACAAAGGGCGTGGTACGCAGCCGCTGAAAAAGCTCTGCCTAAAAATCAAACAGGCGAATTTCAACGACTCCTTGGCAAACTGGGCAACTACCCTTTAAAACCTTATCTGGAATACAAATCATTGGTTCCCCAATTAGCGGGATTACCACGTGAAAAAGTTGATAACTTTTTATTCACATATCCCAATTCTCTTTTAGCTTCGAAATTAACCCGGCAATGGTTGCGACAACTTGCCATCAAAAAACAGTGGGATAATTATATTCATTATTATGATTCACGCCTGGCCGATACAGAACTGACTTGCTGGTATCTCGAAGCACGTCTGGAAACAGAAGACGCAACAGCTATTAATCAGGTAGAGTCGATTTGGAATCAGGAAAAATCTCTACCGGATGCCTGTGACAATATTGTGGCCGCATGGAAAAAAAATGGAAACATGACAACAGAACTGGTTTGGAAAAGATTTACCAAAGCAGTCGATGCAGGCAATAGAACCCTGGCCAATTTTTTATCCAGCGAACTGCCTTCTGCAGAACAAAGTTACGCGACCGTATATCAACAAATTAATTCCAAACCTCAACTGCTCAGCACCAAATCATACTTTAAACATGACAATCCCTGTATGTCTGATGTGATACTCAGAGGTGTGCGCTCATTGGCCAATAGCAATGCGATTAAAGCCCAGCAATATTTTCAGGAATATTCAACCAGACATCATTTTTCTGCAGAACAAATAAAATCGGTTGTGACATTACTCGCCAATCAACTCATCAAACAAAAACATTTTGATGATGCAGTGCGTTTGGTATCAGCACACAGTGATGTAGATGATGTGACCTTACTGGATAATTTGCTACGGGACGCACTCTCCCGACAGGATTGGGAAAGAGTGAATGCCTGGTTGCAACGCTACCCTGATGAAATGAAAAAACTGGATCGCTGGCGTTATTGGATGGCGCGCACTATGACAGCACTGGAAATTCACGATTACCTTGGCGAAACCAGCACCAACATTTTCGCTGCAATCAGTGCCAACAGAAGCTTCTATGGTTTTGTTTCAGCAATGAAATTGCAAACTTCTTTTGGCCTTGTTGACCACCCGATAAAAATGGATCAATTGCAATGGGCCAGCATTGAATCAAAACCGGGGTTGTTGCGCGCCAGAGAATTTTATTTAACCGGTAATAAAAATGCAGCCAATCAGGAATGGTTTTACACGGTAAAAAACCTGCCCATTGAAGAAATGATCCATGCCGCTCATCTCGCCGGAAAATGGGGTAATCATTTATTGGCAATCCAAACGCTAGCCGCTGCACAATTTTACGATGACCTGACGCTACGATTTCCGATCCAATATGAAAATCTGATTGAAGAAGCAGCAAACCAAACCCAGGTAGACAAGCTTTTAATTTATTCTGTAATTCGACAGGAAAGTGTTTTTACTGAAGATATCAAATCGCCTGCCAACGCTTATGGACTAATGCAGCTATTACCCTCAACAGCACAACAGGTTGCCAAACAATATAAAATCAAATATCAAAAAACTGACCTGGTAAAAGCCAACAAAAATATTCCACTGGGAAGTCGCTATCTGAAAGATTTGCTCAAAAGTTTTGACGGTAACCGCCTGCTGGCAACTGCTGCGTACAATGCCGGGCCAGGGCGCGTGAGACAATGGTTGAAGCAGTCCAATGGAACACTGCCTTTCGACATTTGGGTTGAAATAATTCCATTCAACGAAACACGCCAATACGTACAAAATGTTTTGGCATTTCATGTGATATACGCTTATCGACTAGGCTTGCCGCAAGAGTTTTTAAACAAACAGGAAGTTGAGCAATTATTGTAGCTCTATAAAGAATCAGCGGATTAGATGTCTTTCCAAAAATAAATTTCCCATTCCCGCTGCCGGAAAATCGCAATCAATTCCTACCAATGAACTGGTATTGAATTGAATGCGGTTTTGGGTAAATCCACACAAACGATTTGCCAACACACCAACCAAAGGTAAATGACTGACCAATAAGATGTCGGTTGCAGACAATTTTTCCAGGAAAGAAAATAACTCTTGCAAATCGGCTTCCGGTTCCAAATCCTGAATCGTGACTATTGATTGCAGATTTAATATTTGGCCAGCAATCGATGCTGTTTGTTGTGCGCGCACCAATGGGCTGGCATAAATAGTGTGTACGGATGATAAAACAGGCAAATTACCGGAAATCATTTGCCTGGTATCTGCAACACCTTTTTCCGTCAATCGGCGTGCGCTATCGTTTGCAAGGAGTGATTCAGCCACTCCATGTCTCAGGATAAAAATTTTCACGATTTTTGCAAAAACTCCACATCGTAATTTTGCTCACCCGTCATCAATTTCAATGCAACATCCTGAATGGCGCGCCCCTCAAACAAGATTGCATACAAGCCTGACACCAAAGGCATATAGACATTTAATTCTGCCGCTTTTTGTTTTACCTGTTTCAATGTGTTCACACCTTCGGCAACCTGCCCTAATTGTTGAACAATCTCATCCAGTTTTTTACCTTGCCCCAATGCAAAACCCACTCTGTAATTACGGCTTAAATCCGATGTGCAGGTTAAAATCAAATCGCCAACGCCAGCCAACCCTAAAAATGTCATAGGATCCGAACCCATTTTCTGCGCAAAGCGCCCCATCTCTGCGAGACTTCTGGTTAACAACATGGCCTGCGTATTGTGCCCTGCTCCCAAAGCAGCAGCCATCCCGCACACAATTGCATAAATATTTTTTAACGAGCCACCCAGTTCAACGCCATAAGGATCATGATTAGCGTAAACACGAAATGTTGATGAACTTAAAACCCGTTGAACCAATTGCACAAGATCCGCATCTGTACTGGCGATCACGGTTCCCGTTTGTTGATATTGAACAATTTCTTTTGCGAAATTAGGCCCGCTTAAAACACCTCGCGGGTTATCCGGCAATTCCTGTTTCAATATTTCACTCATTAAGGTAAAACTTTCTGGCTCAATTCCTTTCGCAGTTGAAATAATGCCGACACCTTTTGCAACCTTTCCAATCAAATCCTGTGCAATTTGACGAAATGAATTACTGGGAATGGAAATAAAAATGAGTTCGGCATTTTTTACAGAGGCTTGCAAATCAGCACTGAATAACAATCGCGAATCCAAATTAAAACCGGGAAGGTAACGACTGTTTTGTCTTTCCTGACGACATTTGTTTGCTTGTTCCACGGAGCGCATCCAAAGAGTTGTTTCATGTCCATTGGCCGCCAAAATATTGGCGATTGCAGTTCCAAAACTTCCACCACCCAAAACAGCAATTTTTAATGCTTGATTCATAGAAAAAAATCCGTTAGCTGAAGAAAAAATATGTCTAGTGTTACGTCAAAAAATTCAATATTTACCCATGTTGTAACTTTTTTGCACAAATAATGTAATCAAACTTTTGTCCACAAAATCTGTGGATAACTTGGTGGATACTTTTGGGGAAAACGCCTCAAAGCCTCTAAAATTCTACCTTCAAGTTAAATTGATCAATTTTTAATCACAATAAATATTTCCTTATAAATCAAAATGTTATGTATTTTAACAAGCGTCTTTACGACAAAATTATGAAACAGGGGCCAAATTTCAAGGGTTTAGTGGTTCCTGGTCCAAAGATGTGCATAAAAAAGATCAAGATGTTCCACGAATTCAACAAGAGTAACCATTTTGTCTTAAAGCAAATCGAAATATTTCATATAACAAAAATAGAGTTGCTCTGGATCAGTGCATTACTCAAGAGCCTGAAATCTGCCATAGGAACCGTTGGAGTAGATCAAAGGATTGACATCGGCATTATGGATTTTCACTTGCTCAATACGCCCAAGGAGTATTTCGTGAGTTCCATAACTCACCACCTTGTCAGTCCGACAACAAAAACTGGCCTGCGAATCAGTCAGTAACAAACCGTTATCGTCCTCATGCCATTCGCCCAGACTTAACCTGTCCCTGTCCTCATAGCGACCTGCACATAAATTTGATATTTCTGTTTGATTAACATTCAACAGATTAATTGCAAATCGGGAACCTGAAGGCAGCAATTCTTCATGCCGTTGAATCTGTCGATTGATACAAACCAAAAGTGACGGAGGATTATCGGAAACAGACGTTACTGAAGACACGGTCATCACAAAAGCCTCACCATCAGACAATCTTGCAGATAGCACACAAACACCCGAGGCCAGTCTCCTCATCCCTTGTTTCATTAGCTGACCTAACTGATTGTCTTGCATAGACTTATGCCTCTTGAAAATGGGCGCCTATTGTGAACAGCTCAATGGAAGGACACAAGTCATACAAGAAGCTTGTACAGGCTTTGCTCAAGATTCGGGAATATTTGATTTCAAAACCTAGTCGGTTGATTGCTTTGAAAAAATTGTCTGTCTTTTTCGTTGACGACTGAAAATCTCATGGCTATGATGCGCACCACTTAAAACGCAGTGGGTGTCTCTTCTGTGTTTTATTCGGAGTGTAGCGCAGCCCGGTAGCGCGTCTGTTTTGGGTGCAGAATGTCGGGGGTTCGAATCCCTCCACTCCGACCACTTTTCTTGAACCTGCCAAGGTTTTATTTCCAGCAACGCGCCCGTAGCTCAGCTGGATAGAGCACCCGCCT
>CAMLRJ010000075.1 GCA_946482345.1 uncultured Cellvibrio sp. | reverse complement strand
CGCAGTAATGGCCGCATAACGCTGGAAATTTGCAGTGGTGGTGTGTTGGGGAACGATGCTGAAGTATTTAAAAAATTGCGCGGCGGCAGTATCGATATGATGCGTATCAATCCCTCGATGCTTAACAGCGAAGTACCGGAAACTATTTTGTTATCGCTACCGTTTTTATTTAAATCCAGCCAGCATATGCACCGTGCGATGGACGGTGAACCCGGCAAAAAAATATTGGATGCATTATTCAAAGCCAATTTAAAAGGTCTGGCTTTTTATGACAGTGGTGCACGCTCCATTTATGCCAGTAAACCGGTACGAACCCCTGCTGATATCAAAGGCATTAAATTACGCGTAATGCCATCGGATATGTGGGTTGCTGTTGCAAAAGCAATGGGCGCCGAGGGTGTCAAAGTTGGCATGAACGAATTGATATCCGCCAAAAAAACCGGATTAATCGATGCTGCCGAAAATAATATCCCGACTTTTTATACCTACAAACAATATGAAGTTTTTAACTATTATTCCCACACCGAACACGCGATGGTTCCGGAAATAATCGCATTCTCAAAAACCCGTTGGGACTCCATGAGTCAAGACGATCAAAAGCTATTGGCACAGGCAGCAACAGATTCCGTCAGCAAAATGCGCGACTACTGGTCAGAAAGCGAAAAAACCGCACTAAAAAATTGCCAGGAAAAAGGCATTCATTTCATCACCGATGTTGATAAAGATTCTTTCCGACGCTGCATGTCATCACTTTATGATTCTCTGGTGGTGACCGCTGAGCAGAAACAAATTTTGAAATTGATACAGGGGTTGTAGACGTCACCTTTCATTTGCCCAAGCTTTGTTATTGCAAGCTTCGGCATCCCTGCGAATAATCACATGGAAGTGATGTAGTAGAGCAATGCAGGAGCAATTGCCGGTGCAGGGATCCCGTTTTTTAGGTTAATGTTTCAATCACACTGATTCTTTCTCACCACAAAAGATTCAAATTCTGCTGCCAGGTTTCGTAATTGTTCAGCGTCATCCTGGAGTTCACGCCCAAAGCGAGCCATGCCTATCGATAAGGTTTCTGGAAGCATTTTTTCAAAAAGTGCGAAAGATTGCTTATCCAATTCATCTTCTTTTAACTCCCTGTATTCTTGATCAATATTTTGTTGCACTTGTATGGCTGCAAGAACAGCACTACCCAAAATGGTATCAATAAATTGTTCGCCATCGAAGCTTGCAGGAACCTTCGGATTTTTTAATTTTTCATTGATCCATGGGTTAACAAAGGGTTCGAATTTTTCCCAAATTCTACGGAATGGATCAAACTCATGGAGCACAATAGGTAATAATTGCAATGCCCAGCAAGCACCGTGTGCCTGTTTAAAATAAGCATCTGCTAATTTAGCGAGAGCGATAATGTGTGACAAATCCACTCGGCTCATATCACGTATATGCGAAATAGGATTTAATTCATAAAACTGCGGGCTTCTGACCATGCGTGCAATTAAATCGTGAAATTTCCAAACTTGACGACGGGCTGGAATCAGCCAGTAAATAATATTTCGGAAATAATGTTTAATCATTTTGTAATGATCTGCTTGGCCCGGTAACAGGGGAGCATAGAATCCTTGTCTTTTTGCGGGAGTGCTACTGGCTAAATCGCCCGTCAGATTAATATTGAAAAAATGATGCCAGGTAGCATCTACTACAACTCGCCCCAATCTTTTGCCATCACGTGTGGTGCGATGACCATCGTAAGCGCCTATGACTCCGAATGTTTTTGAATTCACTGCAGGTTTTCCGGAAGTTGTGTGCCCACCAATAACACGCGCATCAGCAACAACTACAGGTTTTAACGGAGTGCCATCAGCAAGTGGCGGATATTCCGGTTTGTTGTAACCTGAAACTGTAACATTCAAACTTAAATTTGCAGGGACTTCGCATTCTCCTTCGTGAGGATGATCAGGTAAATAACGAATCATTCCTTCAGGGCTGCAGAGAAGAGGGTGCGGCCATGTTTGGCGAATATATCGTGAGCCACGAGTTTCAAAAATTTTCGGTGTAATTATTTGCGCGATATTGTCAGATTGATCGTCAAATTGATAATTGTTGTTGGGTGTAGCGAGATTGTAATCGTGACCTGCACGTGTTGTGTCGTGACGCGTTACCGTATTACCGTCAGGTGCAACAGGTTCACCATTAGGACCTGTTGCAGGCCAATACCAACGGCGCATATTTCGAATTCTTGGTAAGCGTGAACACAAGCCTGCGCCTAAATCTTCATGATCTCCTGTTGCAAATATACCGCCACCTGCATCCATAAATTCAGCAATTGCTTTAACTTCTGCATCAGTTGCAAGAGTAGATCGAACGGGAGATCCGCTGGGAACATCGAGATTGCCACTGTCGCGGCGTATAGGAAAAAGTAGAATTTCATCGTAGACAGACAAATCATGCGTATCAAATTTGAAATTCACTAAATCAGCATTGATATCAGCTGCCACTCTATGTTCCCTGTGAGCTTTTGTTATTTGAAGTGTAAATCCTTGCCATGTAGTTGTTTGTAAAATATTGACGAACTCCGCCAGATGAAACGCATTTGGATCAAGGCCTCCAACCAATTCTGAATTTTTATATCCACCACTACCATCAGTTACAATCAATACTTTTACAATCTGCGCCATGATGCTCTCCTTAACCGGACTTATAAAATAATAGAGCCAAAGCTCCGAGTCGTTTCTGCGGCCCTGGGTTCAAACGATCCTTGGGTATGCAGAGTGGCCGAGAGTAAAATTATTATCTGATGGTGGCAGTGACTTTGTTTGTTTGCAGATTGTGATTTTTTCACCAGGCTGGAAAATCTGCCGGAGGGAAATAGAAATATTCCACAGGCACGGGGATTATGCTTGGTACAAAATAAACAGCGTGAAGCCCAAAAATAAATTTGAGCCTCACTGCCATCAAATTAATACCGTTAAATTTTCCCGACACCCGCCAAAAGTGGAATCATGGTTTTTACATCTTCAGTATTACTGATGAGTACGGAAGAATAGCTGTAGGGAATATTCGCAGTGCAACTGCTCGGGTAAGCGCGAGAGGTGCGGCTTACTTCGATGTTACTGATGCGTTCAGTTTTACCCGGGGAATCTGAAGTGGTGTAAATGGAATAGTGCAGTGATTCGTAATAATTGCGTTCAACCCGCACGCAGGTATTTGCACGAATTTCTGTCGCGTCTTTCGCACCCACTATGTAATTATTGAAGAAGTGACCCGTTGCACCACGATACATAGGCACACGCAATTTCACATTTCTATAATAATTGTGATGCATGGTAACCAGACGATTTGCGTAAAGATCATCATCTGCTGCGCCCACTAAACCGCCTTTATGGTGATCGTGCAAATAGTTGTACGACAAAGTAATAAAACCTGTTTGACCTTTGATGTCGATAAGGCCGTCGTATTTGTCGATGTTTGTTTGGCTATCAGGATTTTCTGAATAAAGTTCACAGTGATCTATCCAAATATTGCTGGCATTACCGGAAATTCCAATCACATCGCCACCGTTGATACTGGAAGGTGTGCTGACACCCACCAATGTCATTTTTAAATTACGCACAATTACATTTTTGGTGCTGCCTCCAATATCAAGGCCAATACCGCTCAGGAATGCAGAACTGCCAACACCAATCAAAGATTTATTTGAGCCAACACGAATTTGTCCACCGGAGGAACCGTTGCTGATAGTGCCGCTGATAAGAATCGTGTAAGCGTTTGAACTTTCTGCGTAACTTTTAAGATCAGCGTAATTACTCACACTCACGGTTTGTCCATTTTTTCCACCGGTAGTACCACCATTAAGGCTTGCAAAACCTATGGGTGTTGGTGTGTTGGCAGATACAGAACTTGATCGGCTCGATGCACTGGATGATCTGCTGCTTGATGAACTGCTGGAGACAGCAGGGCATGTTCCCGCTTTACTGGATGCGCCTTCAATTTGAAGCGAATCAATATTGGCAAGGCCATCGGAAGTGAGTGCAGAAAGTTGCAGAATATTGTTGCCTTGTACCAAATCAATTTCCACACTTGCTGTTTGCCAGTTGGTCCAACCACTGGTAGAAGGCAATTGGATTGTGTAGTTACCATTAGCACCACTATTAATTAACAGCGAACCATTTCGTGCATTGGTGCCGCCATTTGCGTAACGGAAAGTCAGCGTGTAACGAGCACTCGTTGTTGCATTTATTGCCCACACAATTCCAGCACCCTGTGCGTTATTTGCATTGGTGTAGCCATTACCAGTGAAACCTGCGTTAGTACTTTCTGTCGCAATACCATCAACACGACAAAAGCCTGATTGTTCTTCCTGAATAGTAAACAGTGAAACGCTTGCTGCACTCGAATTGCTTGAGCTACTGGATTTGGAACTGCTGATAACAACAGAACTTGATGAGCGACTTGAACTGCTTAAGCTGCTGGATCTACTGCTAATGATTGAACTGGAAATAGAACTGGATCTGCTGCTGGAAATAGAACTGGATTTGCTGGATGTTGATGTGCCACCACACAAACTTCCATTGACTGCAGGCGCACTCGCAGTGCCATTACCTTGCAAACCAAAACTGGCAGATGCTCCAGGTGCAAGTGTGCTGTTCCAACTTAACGATGTTGCAGTGTAAGGATTGGAGCCGGAGAAATTTGCATTCCACGCACTGGTGATGCTTGCGCCCGATTCTTGCCAGGACACTGACCAATTGTTGACTGTTGATCCAGTGTCATTAGTGACTTTAATTTCTGCGGTAAAACCTGAACCCCAATTATTGGTGACTGTATAAGTACAACCCGCCCATGCAGCAGAACTGATTGCCAGGCTTGTACCGGCAGCAATACAGGTACGCAATAAATACTGCGCATAAAAAATGTATTTAGAGTTTTTCATAATTAAAACCTGATTAATTTATTCATTATTAAGAGTCGAACGATTTATTTGAAACATATCCAGCGACTAAAGCAAACTCGACATCGCTTTATTCATTTATTAATCGAGTGGGGAGATTATGTATTAAAAAAAGAGCCCTGCACACAGCAGGCTCTTTTTTACAAACGAGCAACAGCAAATTTGTTACAGGCATCCCATTTCCTATGCGAACTTGCTATGGTCACTATTTTTTAATGACTACCTTTTGTTGCAGTTATAAAACAGTAGTCACCATTTTCATTTTTTGAATTTCCATGTCAAATTTTATTGGGCTGGAATAAATTGAACTGCACTGGAATTATTCGGTAACTGTTTAAGTTGTTTTGTTGCATATCTTTTTATCTTTTTTAATTTTGATTGTTGTAATACGCTGGAAAGAAAATCTCTATAGCGTGCATTGTTTGACTTTCCCAAAGCCAAGCATAAATAAGCCATCGCATCCTGCATTGAATTATCTGGATTGTTTTTTTCCATCCATATCTTCTCAGCTAAAACATCCAAATAAGCTATGTCAGGCGTGTTATTCAAAAAATAAGCTTTTGCTAATAACCTCAATTCTGTTGCTGGGGTTGTATTAATTTTTGCACGTAGTTCTTCCGGTGAGCCGCTTGCTTCTACGCTTGGAATCAGCATTTCAACAGTTTTGATATTAGGCGTTATACCAAAAAATTGTATTTTACCTAAATTTTGATATTCATAAGTGGTAAAGTCATGCCCATAAAGACTGGTGGCTTTAGTTTCAACAATATTTTCTGGTTTGCCTAGCTTTTGTATTACAGAGTCAACGCTTTCACCAATACTTATATTGGAAAAACGTCTGGCAGATGTCAGGTTTTCAGGTTTTTGAGTTTTTTCTATCAGTTTGTTGGCTAATGGGTTGCCAATGGGTTTGGAAACAATTACACCATTAATATCTTCAATCCAGAGTGAGGATAAGTTTTCATGTAAATTTCCTTTTACAAAATATTTCATGTTTTGAATAGGCGTGAATTCAATTTCACCTTCTAGATGTTTACCGCTTTTAGAATCAAATATAGCCGTAATAGGCGCGGCGTGAATTACTCTGGCTGTTAAAGTTATTTTTAATGGTCTTACAGGAATGTTGCGATTTTCACCTACAAGTGATAGATAAGCACCTCTTCCTGCCGAGGCATTAAGGGAATTAGTGATGGCATTGGGTACGGGATTACCGTCAATTTTTAAAACACAATATATATAAGCACTACTAGGATTTTTTTGTTGCAATGTATCTTCAATAGATGCTATTTCACCTGTATAACCAGATGGAACAATAGGTTTGTATTGGGCACATCCGTATAAAAATGTACAAATAATTGCAGTCATTATTTTTTTCATAATATTACCCAATCGCCTTATCAACAATCACCTGCGCTTCAGAAAGCAACGCTTTTAAATGTTCATCACCTTTAAAACTTTCAGCATAAATTTTATAAATGTCTTCAGTGCCTGATGGCCTTGCTGCGAACCAGCCGTTTTCGGTGGTGACTTTTATGCCGCCGATTGATGCATTGTTGCCAGGGGCTTTTGTCAGGATTGAAGTAATTTTTTCACCTGCCAATTGTGTTGATGTAATTTGTTCTGCGGATAATTGGCTGAGCGCTTTTTTCTGTGCACTGTTTGCAGGTGCGTCGATTCGGGTTTCGACGGGCTTGCCGAATTCGGTTGTTAATTGTTGATAAAGTTCGCCGGGGTCTTTATGGGTTGTGGATTTTATTTCAGCAGCTAACAAACAAGGAATGATGCCGTCCTTATCGGTTGACCATACTTTTCCATTGCGGCGCAAAAACGAAGCGCCAGCACTTTCTTCGCCACCGAATCCAAGGCTGCCATCAAATAATCCAGGAGCGAACCACTTAAATCCAACCGGTACTTCCAATAATTTTTTATTTAATTTTTTAGCGACACGATCAATCAAAGCGCTACTGACCAATGTTTTTCCTATTGCGATATCGCTGCGCCATTGCGGGCGGTGTTGATATAAATAATGAATCATTACTGCGAGATAGGAATTGGGTGATAACAAGCCAACACTGGGAGTCACTATGCCATGACGATCATGATCAGCATCACAGGCGCAGGCTATTTCAAATTCGTTGCGGCGTGCGAGTAAGGGTTGCATGGTATAAGCAGAGGATGGATCCATGCGAATTTTTCCGTCCCAATCTGCAGTCATAAATGCAAATTGCGGATCAATTATTGGATTGACTATTTGTAAATCCAATTGATATTTTTCTGCAATGGCATACCAATAATTTAAGCCGGCACCACCCAGGGGATCAACACCAACTTTAACTTTTGCATCGCGAATTTTTTGCAGATCAACGACATTGATTAAATCAGTAACATAGTGTTCGATGTAATTATGAAAATGAATATTGGGTTGTTTGATGGCTTGTTCATAAGCCAAACGTTTAATGTCGCGTAAATTGTTTAATAAAATTTCGTTGGCGCGTTGTTGAATCCAATTGGTAATGTCACTGTCTGCCGGGCCGCCGTTAGGTGGATTATATTTGTAACCGCCGTTGTCCGGTGGGTTATGTGAAGGCGTCACTACTACACCATCAGCAAAACCGGATGTGCGGCCTGAGTTGTAACACAAAATGGCGTGGGAAATAGCCGGAGTGGGTGTAAATTCATTGTTGGCTGCTAAAAATAATTCAATATTATTGGCAGCAAAAACTTCAACAGCAGATTTTTGAGCGGGTTCGGAAAGTGCGTGAGTATCAATACCAAAATAAAGTGGGCCTGTAATATTGGCATGGTGACGATAATCACAAATGGCCTGACTAATTGCCAATACATGGTTTTCATTAAAACTGGATTTAAATGAATTACCTCTGTGACCGGATGTACCAAAGGTGACTTTTTGTTCAGCGATATTGGCATCGGGTTTGTTGTCATAATAGGCTTTGAGCAGATTTTCTATATTGACCAATTGATCAGATGCCAAGAGTTTTCCGGCGAAAGGACTCACACGCATAAATAACTCCAAAATAACGGGATGATTTGATGAGGGTAGTGTACCTGCCGATATTCACCTAAACAATTACAGAATTTTCAATTTGTTTGTATTCGATCAATTATCGTAATATGGCAAAAATTAAAACCCGCATGAGGTGTTGGGATGGATTGGAAAGGTGGTCGCCGCAGCGACAATGTTGATGATTTACGTAACTCCCCTATGTCAGCGGGTGGGGGCATGGGTTTAATCGGTTTGGTATTTCGATTTCTGCCATTTTTATTGCAAACAAAATTAGGCCGACGATTGTTGGTGGTTGGTATTGTTATTATTGGTGGTGCCAAACTTTTGGGCGTTGATTTATTGCAGTTTACCAATCAACCCATGCCTCAATCCGGTTCACATCAAAATCTCAGTGAAAAAGATAAAGAACTGGCAGATTTTGTTTCTGTCATTCTTGCCAATACAGAAGATGTCTGGACAACGATTTTTCAACAAAAAGGCGGGCAATATCAAAAGCCCCGGTTGGTATTATTTCGCAACAGTGTTAATTCTGCTTGTGGATTTGCACAGTCTGCTATGGGCCCTTTTTATTGTCCCGGTGACAACAAACTTTATATCGATTTGTCTTTTTACGAAGATATGAAAACCCAATTAGGTGCGCCCGGTGATTTTGCACAAGCTTATGTGATTGCACACGAAGTAGGGCACCACGTACAAAATTTAATGGGCATTTCCAAAAAAGTTCGCGAGGCTGAAAGCCGTTTGAGTAAAGTGGAAGCCAATCGGTTATCCGTAAAACAGGAGTTACAAGCGGATTGTTTTGCCGGTGTCTGGGGACATTATGCCGATAAAAATTTTCGCATGATCGAAGATGGTGATCTGGAAGAAGCATTAACCGCAGCGTCGGCAATAGGTGATGATAATCTACAGAAAAAAGCACAGGGCACAGTCAGGCCGGAATCGTTCACACACGGCAGTGCCAAGCAACGTGTTGAATGGTTTAAGCGTGGAATGGAATCAGGATCAATCGAAGCTTGTGATACGTTTAGTCAGATAAAATAAATCAACTAATACAATCAAATTCAACAGACATGATTTGATTGCGGCCATTCTCCTTGGCTTTGTACAAGGCTTTATCGGCCTCGGAAATTAATGTGTCCGGTGAAGTTTTGTAGTGCGGTATGGTGGTTGCTACGCCTGTGCTAAGTGTTATTAATCCGGTATTGGATTTGATGTGGGGAATGCCCAGATTTTTTACGGCGCTAATAATATTCTGTGCAACATAAATTGCACCTTCATGATTGGTTTTGGGAAGTATTATGGCAAACTCTTCACCGCCGTATCGTGCGACCAAATCATAAGGACGACCTAAAACAGTGGATAAAGATTTAGCAACTTTTTGCAGGCATTGGTCACCTGCCTGATGTCCGTAACAATCATTAAATTGTTTAAAATGATCTATATCCATTAATAATAAAGAGATGGGTGTTTGTTCGCGTGCGCACTGCAACCAGTCAAGATGAATAGAGGATTCAAAATGCCGACGATTGGCTATACCGGTTAAACCATCGAATAAAGCCATGGATTTAAAAAGATCGGATTGTCTTTTCAATCGCAAATGTGTGTTGACTCTGGAGCGAGTAATCACCGCATTAACCGGTTTTTGAATAAAATCTACCGCACCCACATCAAAACATTTCGCTTCATCGGCATCGTCAGCGCTGGAGGTAACAAAAATAACCGGAATATCGGATAAATCTTCATTCGCTTTTAAGCGTTTACACACTTCATAACCATCCATATCCGGCATCACTATATCGAGCAACACCAGGTCAGGTTTTATTTCCTGACACTTTTGCAGTGCATCTTCGCCACTGGTTGACATAAAGACTTCACAATCAATTTTGAATAATTCGTAAAGGACACGGATCACCAAAGGTTGGTCATCAACGATTAATAATTTGGGTTTTGGCATGTCGGTTTTAAATAATTCAAAAATTTGATTCATCTACAATTCCTCTATTATTTTATAGAGACTGGAATGAGCCTTGGCGAATTCCAGATTATTAATATGGTTAATCATCTCGTTTTTGGCGCTGCTATCAGGCAATTGATTCTGTATTTTTTCCAACAGCGGCACCGCATCCATATTCGATGTTTTAAGGTACCCGGCAAGAATCGTTAATTGGCTGGCTAAGCCGGATTCTACAGGAATCATCCGTTGTTCTTCTACCGGCATTTCTTGTTGTTCTGGATTCGCCATTTTTTCCATAGCGATATGGGTATCCATTAACAGCTGATCCAGCTTTTCAATTTCTGCAGGTTGGGGAATTAATTGTTGCCTGGCATTTTTTTCCAATTCGCCAGCATAACGGGATAAGATCGGTGCGCCCAATGTTGCAGACAAACCTTTGATGGAGTGGAGTGC
>CAMLRJ010000074.1 GCA_946482345.1 uncultured Cellvibrio sp. | reverse complement strand
GCGGCCCCATGAGTGTGAATGATGAAAAAGAATTGCCTTGGTTGATTGCAGAAAAACAATTCGTAAAGGCAGTGATTGATGCAGGTAAACCAGTTTTGGGGATTTGCCTGGGTGCACAAATGATTGCTGATGTGATGGGCTCAAATATTTTTCCCAATACCCAAAAAGAAATTGGCTGGTTTCCGATAACGGCAAGATCAACCGATCCAACACGCTTTCAGTTTCCACCATCTGTTACTGTTTTCCACTGGCATGGAGAAACCTTTGATTTGCCGAAACAGGCAACTCTATTGGCATCAAGCCAGGCTTGTATAAATCAGGCATTTCAAGTCGGTCACAATGTTATAGGTTTGCAATTTCATCTGGAAACTACGCTGGATTCTCTGAAGGAGATCTCGATTAATTGCGCTAATGAAATTGTTGAAGGTGAATTTGTTCAATCTGTTGATAAAATGTTGCAGGAAGGAAAGCATCATTTTGAAAAAATTAATCGATTAATGAATGAAGTGTTGATTTTTATCACCAAGATATAATGGGCAAAAAAAATATTCGGGGCGATACTCGCGTGTTCTTGCGAATATCTCAAACGCGGGTCGCGACCCGCCCTACATGAGGTAATAAATTAATTCTCTGCAATAAATACAGCACGGATTGGGGCAGGGTGACCTTCTGCGGTCAGGTTAGCGTTTTGCGGGTCAAGAAATTCTGCAAGTGAATGGAATTTCATCCATTCGGTCATGCGCTGTTCCTGGGTCGTTGTAGGGCAAATGTCCACCAAGCGTGAATTTTTAAAGCCAATCTTTTTCATCCAGCTTAATAAAGTATCGCAGCTGGGAAGAAACCAAACGTTATTCATTTTGGCGTAACGGTCTTCCGGAACCAAAACATCACCCAATTTTCCTTCAATCACCAGGGTTTCCAGAATTAATTGCCCACCGGGTTTCAATGCATTTTTTAATTCCTGCAAATGATCCATAGGTGAGCGGCGATGATAAAAAACACCCATAGAAAATACACTGTCGAAAGCTTGCATTTTTTCAGGCAGATCTTCAATGCCGATAGGTAATACATCAATTGGAAAATGGTCGCCCGCAAAATGTTTGATCATATGAAACTGCACAATAAAACGCGGCGAAGGATCAATGCCAATAACACGATTGGCACCGGCACCCAACATCCGCCAACAGTGATAACCATTGCCACAGCCGACATCCAAAATTAATTTATCTTTTAATGGAGCCAGATGTGGTAATACACGATCCCATTTCCAATCGGAACGCCATTCAGTATCGATAACAATATCGTGAATAGTGTAGGGGCCTTTACGCCAGGGAATTAATTCCTGCAGCGCAGTTTTGATTTGTTCACGCGTATTTTCATCGCAATCATTGAAGTGGCCAATGCTGACCCGTGTGTCGAGAGTGACATGATTTGTTTTAACCACTGGCAATTTTGCGAGTGATTGCTTCCATCCTGCCAAATCACCATAGCGCTGTTCGCACAAACCTTTTTCGATTTGTTCGGGTAAAATTTCTGCCCAATAAGAGAGTGGCGAATTTTTAAGGAAGTTTAATAGATTGTCGTAATTGATTTGGGTCATGGGGCTTGTGTTTTTTACAGTTTATGTAGTGAAGTCTTTCACCCCCTCCTAGCCTCCCCCTTGGCAAGGGGGAGGAACTGTCCCCTCCTCTTTCGAAGGGGAGGGTTAGGGTGGGGTTTGTTTTATTTAATCGCAATAATCGAAGCAAAATTAAAACACTGAAACCAAACATCGACACTGGAAAATCCAGCCTGTTTCAAGCGTTGCCTATGTGTTGTCAGGGTTTCAGGAATCAAATAATTTTCAATCGCACTGCGTTTTTGTGCAATCTCCAAATCACTATAACCATTGGCGCGTTTAAAATTATGATGCAATTCTGTCATGAGTTCCTGATGTGGTTGATCTTCAAAAATTACTTTTTCGGAAAGAATCAGCACGCCACCGGGATTCAAACCTTCAGCAATTTTGGTGAGTAAGGAAAAACGCTGTTCGATGGAAATAAATTGCAAAGTGAAATTTAAAACCACCATGGATGCGTTTTTAATCTCAACATCCTGAATATTGGTATTGATCAATTCAACATTCACATCCGTTGTGTCAGTGATGATGACTTGTTGACAACGATCAATCATGGCTTGCGAATTATCGACACCAATAATTTTGCAATTACTGCTGCGAATACCATGACGCATGGCCAAGGTTGCTGCACCCAAAGAGCAACCCAGATCATAACAATTGCTATTGGATTTGGCATAAATGCCCGCGAGATTACCAATCATATTAATAATGGTGGCATAACCCGGAACCGAACGTTTGATCATATCCGGAAATACATCAACCACTTGTTGATCAAAACTAAAACGGGAAACTTCCCCGAGGGGATTAGCGTAAAGATTGTCGCGGTTCATGTTGTGATATCGATAAGCGAATAATTGACCTGGTTTTGTGGCCGATTGGGAGTGCCGGGGAGACATTCCAAACGGGTGACAATTATGCCTTCTTGTTGCAGTTTTGTACGCAAATTTTCTATTTTTTCTTTTGCAATTTGCAAGGTGTCGGCTTTTTCAGCCCAAAGTGTTGCGTTGAGTTGTTGGTTTAACCAGATTAATTGTGCATGGAAATGGCCGATTACTGGCAAATCAAAATTCATCACAATTTTCCATTGTTTGATTTTCTCCCGCTGTTTATCGGGTGAAGATTCCTGATCTTCGATACTGCGTTTTTCGATATGAATCTGCACCGGATGAATATCCTGTTGATAGCGGATGGGAATTTCCATTTGCCATGTTTGTTGTGAGCTATCGCTGGATTGTGTAGTCGTTTGTGGTTGCAGACTTTGCAATTGCTGAATCTGGATTTTTGACACGGCTTGATAGGCTTGTTGTTGTATGAGCGCCATTAATTGTGTGCGCAATACTTTTATCGATAAATCTTTTGGCGGTAATTTGTTTGCGAACATGGGTAATATCTGAGCGATAAAATCCTTCAGATGAGTATTTTGCAAGGATGAATAGTGGGTTGCATCCTGTTTTTCATTTGCCAGTTTTTCTTGTGTTTTTGACACCAATTCAATCAATGCACCTTTCAGATCCTGTTGCTTTTGCGGACTTGATTGGGTGGCAGTATTCGACGGACTCAATGTTTGCAAATTGGCTGCACTTATTGACTGTGCAGGGTTAATGGATGAACCGGCGATGGTCGGGCTGCTCACAGGCGAATTGTAAGTCGGTGCCAGGTTGTTTGATAAAGCATGAAATAGCTTTCTATCAATTAATGAAGCGTTATCAGGTGAAACGGGTAGGGGAGTTGGTTGATTGATAAATGGTTTATCAGCGGCGTTCGTATGCGTCACCCGATTTATATTGCTCAATAAGGGAGCCAAATTTTGTGGTGACAAACGCTGACCTTGTAAAGACAAATCTTGCTTGATTGCCGGAGTTTCCAGTTTGGGCAAAGTTTCATTTTTAATTAAAGCCTCTGTTTTTGTTGGCCCGGTGTTGGCTGCAGGAATAACAGATTTTTCCCGTGTGATGGATTCAATCAACTGGCGCTCAAATTGAATGCCGGATTTTTCGATCATCATTTTTAATAGTTGTGGATCAATGATTTTATCCAGATTGGGAATCAGTTGATTGATTTTTTCCAATGTGGTCTGTATTGACTTGTCCAGCAACTGATTTAATTGTGGAGAAGGAATTTGTTTAATTAACTGATTGATTGAGTTGAGTGCTGTAAAAAAATGATCTGATTTTTGTAAAGGCAACAGCTGTCGCAAATTTTGGCTGATAATCTGTTCAATTTTGGTTTGAATGGCAATATTGTCTTCGGCTTCGGTGATTGCTAACAATTGCAATCCAATATTAGGTACAAATTTTAAACTGATTTCCTGACCTTTTTGCAATTCAAAAGTGGAATAGACTGGAAAGGTTTTATTGTTGATCTGCAGCAGTGCCAACTTCACCAGATTGAGTTGTAATAGATTCTTTTGTTGTTCGAGAGCTTCCAGTTGTTGTTGCACAGCAGGCAGGTTTGCTGAGGATTTAATCTGTGCCAGAGTTTTATCAATTTGTGTTAATAGTTGCTCACGATCTTCCGGTGAAAGATCCATCAACTCCACAACTTGTGCTTTACTGCTGCTGTTGGTGGTTAAACCCACCATACGGGCAATTTGAATTAATTGCTCATTTTGTGACTTCTGCATATTTTGCAGTGTTGTGATGAGTAAATTATCACCCGTTGAGTGTATGTCCATCCAGAAATCTCTCGAAGCATTGGGCGTCGCTCGTTATAATCAGCCCGAATAAAAATAGTAACAGTGCCCCAACAGTATAGGCGATTGAATTTAACACTATGTCCGACCTTTTAT
The DNA here is from genome assembly GCA_946482345.1 of uncultured Cellvibrio sp. Next base: position 6,108 of record CAMLRJ010000074.1, on the reverse strand, counting down.
TGGAACTTGATCAATTAGCTTGCGAAAGAGATGACAGACTTTTGTTTGCACGACTTACTGCCAGTTTTTCGGCGGGTGATCTGGTGCAAATTCTGGGGCCTAACGGTGCCGGAAAGACCAGCTTGTTACGCATAATTGCCGGTTTAACGCCAGCCTCTTCAGGCGATATCCGTTACAGGGGCCAGTCATTGCAAAATTCCCGCTGGCAATTTGCACAGGACAGTTTGTATCTCGGGCATTTGGCGGGCATCAAAAGATCTCTTACTCCACTTGAAAACCTGCATTGGTTTGCAGCGCAACAAGCGACACAGGTTCATCCTGAAGTGGCATTGCGACGGGTTGGATTAAGGGGATATGAAGACACAGGTTGCGACCATTTATCTGCCGGGCAATTTCGCCGGGTTGCACTGGCGAGATTGCATCTCACTATGGCGCGAGTCTGGATTCTGGATGAGCCTTTTACCGCCATTGATAAATCCGGTGTCGAAATGTTGGAAGAGTTATTAAAAAATCATCGGGCTGCGGGCGGTTTGACCTTGTTAACATCACATCAGGATTTAGCCATTCCTGGAATCAAGCAAATCCATCTACAGGATTTTTCCGCAAAATCACTGGAGGAAGCCGCTTGATGCAACAGTCTTTATTGGGTGGTTTTGTCAGTCATCTGCAACGCGACTTTCGTGTGGTTGCGCGGCACAAGCTTGATTTGCTGAACCCTTTGGTATTTTTCACTCTCGCCGTCAGTTTGATTCCATTGGGATTGGGCCCTGATAAAAAAGTGTTGGCATTATTGGCGCCCGGCATTGTTTGGATCATGGCATTGTTGGCGTCTTTATTATCATTGGAAGCTATGTTTCGCAGTGACTATGAAGACGGTTCGCTGGAACAAATCCTGATAAGTCCCCAGCCTTTGTATTTTGTGGTGCTTGCAAAAATGCTGGTGCATTGGTGTGTGACCGGTTTGCCTTTGACTCTCCTGTCTCCTTTTTTGGGGCTGTTGCTAAATTTACCGGAGGAAGGATATTCACCACTCATATTGAGTCTATTGCTCGGCACCATCACCATGACGTTGATTGGCGGAATAGGCGCAGCTTTGACACTATCCGCAAGGCGTAGCGGATTATTGTTGTCATTGATTGTGATCCCCCTGTACATTCCCTTATTAATTTTCGGGGCAAGTGCAGTACAAAGTGCGGTGGATTTTTCGCACTACCATATGCAGCTGGCAGTACTGGGCGCTATGGCAGCATTGGGATTATTGGCGGCACCCTTTGCCATTATGGGTGCTTTGAGAATTTCACAAGAGTAATAACTATGAATTGGCAATGGTTTCATCGATTGGGTTCACCTCGCTGGTTTTATGAAAAAACAACTCATTGGTTGCCCTGGATTGGTATTTTTACTTTCAGTTTATTGATTGTGGGTATTGTCTGGGGATTGGCGTTTGCGCCGATGGATTATCGTCAGGGCAATAGTTATCGCATTATCTACATTCACATGCCGGTTGCAGTGCTTGCCATGGCCGGTTATTACGTGATGGCAATTGCCGGTGCTGTGGGTTTGATCTGGCGAATGAAAATGGCATTCATCACTATGGCATCTGCTGCACCCGTTGGTGCTGTGTTAACTTTTTTAGGTTTGGCAACAGGTTCTATTTGGGGCAAACCGACATGGGGCACCTGGTGGGAATGGGATGCACGCATTACTTCCATGTTGGTTTTGTTCTTTCTTTATATGGGTGTGATTGCCCTGCAACAAGCCTATCAACATCGTGATACTGCTGATAAAGCCTGCGCTATTTTATCTCTGGTTGGCATGATCAATATCCCGATCATTTATAAATCCGTTGATTGGTGGCACACACTGCATCAACCCGCAACGATCAAAATTGTCGGTGAGTCCACTATTGATCCATCAATGAAATATCCTTTGTTGATTATGTTGGTTGGCCTTTATGCATTTTTTACTTTCGTCGTCATATTATTTACCCGTGTTGAGATTTTACGCCGTGAAGAGCGTAGTCAATGGGTAAAAGATTTATTAACACAAAACAATTTACAAGATAAGGGAGATAAGTGAGATGTTCCAATTTGAATCGCTTGCTGATTTTATTTCCATGGGTGGTCATGGGCCTTATGTTTGGTCTGCTTATGTGATTACCCTGACAGGATTTGCTTATCTGGTATGGGCGCCTGTAAAAGCTTATCGCGATATGGTTAAACGTGAACTCAAGAAAAAAAGTCGAGAAGAAAATGCATCCGATTAGAAAACAACGATTATATATGGTGTTATTTATTGTCATTTTTTCAAGCCTGGCGATTGGTTTGATTATTTATGCATTACGGGAAAATCTGAATTTGTTTTATCCGCCCAGCAAAATTGCATCGGGGCAGGTTCCGCATAATGTCAATATTCGCGGTGGTGGTTGCGTTAAACCTGGAAGCGTGCAGCGTTCAGATCATAATCTGGATGTCAGCTTTGTGATTACAGATGGTGCAGCCGATGTAAAAGTATTTTTCTCGGGAATATTGCCTGATTTGTTTGCTGAAGGTGAAGCAGCTGTCATTAATGGAAAAATAAATGAGAAAGGCGAATTCCTTGCTAATGAGGTATTGGCAAAACACGATGAAAATTATATTCCACCCGAAGTAGCCGAAGGCATGCAAAAAGCAGGCGGCGAGCATCAAAAAACCTGCGAGAATTTAAATTATGCCCGCTAATTGGTTAAGCCTGATACCTGAAGTCGGGCAGCTGTCGTTAATTATTGCGTTTTGTTTTGCTGCACTTTTATTTGTGATTCCGATGTGGGGCAGTTATCGCAATAATATTTTGTTTATGCTGAGTGCGCGTAGCTTCGCAGCAGGATTTTTTATTTTTGTGTTGATCTCATTCGTGTGTCTGGTTTGGTCTTTTACACAAAATGATTTTTCCGTTGCCTATATCGCCAAAAATTCCAATTCCCTTTTACCTTTGCATTACAAAATCAGTGCGGTTTGGGGGGGGCATGAAGGTTCACTGTTGTTGTGGATTTTAATGCTATCCGGCTGGACATTTGCGGTTGCTATTTTCAGTCGCTCACTGCCATTGCAATTACAATCGCGTGTGTTGTCAGTGATGGGATTTATCGCCATAGGTTTTTCACTTTTTATTTTGCTGACATCCAATCCCTTTGATCGAATATTGCCTATACCTCCTGAAGATGGCAGCGATTTGAATCCTTTATTGCAAGATATTGGTTTGATTATCCATCCGCCCGTTTTATACATGGGATACGTGGGTTTCAGTGTGGTGTTTGCATTTGCTATTGCAGCCTTGCTAACGGGCAGAATGGACAGTGCATGGGCGCGTTGGTCACGCCCATGGGCAACGATTGCCTGGGGATTTTTATCGCTTGGAATTGCATTGGGTAGTTGGTGGGCCTATTACGAATTGGGTTGGGGTGGCTGGTGGTTTTGGGATCCGGTTGAAAACGCCTCTTTCATGCCATGGTTAGTCGGTACTGCATTAATTCACTCTTTGGCCGTTACTGAAAAACGCGGTTTATTTAAAAGCTGGACGATTTTATTGGCAATATTTGCTTTCTCTCTCAGTTTGCTCGGAACCTTTTTGGTTCGTTCAGGTGTATTAACTTCCGTGCATGCGTTTGCCAATGATCCCGAACGCGGTTTATTTGTGTTGGGATTTTTATTGGTGGTTGTGGGTACATCATTGGCGTTGTATGCCCTGCGTGCACCGGTTGTTAAAAGTGAACAGGGTTTTAGTTGGATTTCACGCGAAACTTTTTTGCTCAGTAATAATATTTTATTAATGATTGTGATGTTGGTGGTTTTGGTTGGAACTTTATATCCATTAATTGCTGATGCATTGGGGTTAGGAAAAATTTCTGTAGGCCCGCCTTTTTTCAATTTATTTTTCTTGCCTTTGATGGGGTTGTTAGCTGTGTTGATGGCAGTCGGCCCGATTTTAAACTGGAAGAAAACGCAGCCTGCATTACTCAAAACCCTGTTGGTAAAGCCCTGGTTTATCAGTGCAATCATTGGTGCAATTTTCCCGTGGCTTTACGGCGGAGAATACTTTTTTCCTGTGGCTATAGCCGTATTTATTGCGTGCTGGATTTTAGCGGTGCTTGTATCTGATTTGATTTACCGTTTGCGTCATGCCGATAATTTTATTTCAGGACTCAAAAAATTAAGTGTCAGTTACTACGCCATGTGTCTGGCGCACCTGGGTATAGGTGTGACCACTATCGGTATTGTGTTGAGCAGTTACTACAGTCATGAACGGGATTTACGTTTGGAAGTAGGGCAGTCTGTTGAAATAGCGCCTTATATCTTCACATTAAAATCACTGACTCCAATAAAAGGCGACAACTATCTTGCCGATCAAGCGGATATTGAAGTGCAAAAAAATAAGCAATTTCTTGAAATGTTGTATCCACAAAAGCGCCGTTATCTTGCTACAGGAAGTGTGATGACAGAAGTGGCGCTGGATGCAGGCTTGTTTCGTGATATCTACATCGCTATGGGAGAAAAATTGTCAGATAACGCATGGGCCATGCGCGTTCATGTAAAACCGTTTGTTCGCTGGATTTGGCTCGGTGCTATTTTTATGGCATTAGGCTCATTATTGGCTGTAATCGATAAACGTTATCGCGCAAAAGTAACGGAATAAAAAATGACAAAACAACGCCTGATTTTATTGACCCCTCTCGCTATTTTTTTATTGCTGGCGATTTTATTTTGGCGGGGCCTTTCACTGAATCCCAATGAAAAACCGTCTGCTTTAATCAATAGAGCGATTCCGGTTTTTACAATGCCTGTATTGCCTGCAGAAGAAAATCCGGCGCAACTGACACAAGCCAGCAATCAGGATTTGTTGGGGCATGTCAGTTTGTTGAATGTGTGGGCGACCTGGTGCACTACTTGCCGTATTGAACATGAGTTTCTCAACAAGCTGAAATCGCAAGGTGTAAAAATATATGGAATTAATTATAAAGATAATCAGGAAGCAGCCAGACAATGGCTTCAGGAATTACATAACCCTTATGTATTTTCTATTTTTGATGAACAGGGTTTGTTGGGTATTGATCTGGGTGTATACGGCGCTCCGGAAACTTTTGTAATCGATAAAAAAGGCATCATCCGCTACAAACACGTTGGAGATGTCAATGAAAAAGTCTGGACTGAAGATTTGCAACCTTTGATGAAACAGTTGGAGAGCGAATAATTTTTCATAAGGATCTATATGCCATTTACACCGGTTCACATGGGCCCCGGCATTCTTGTCAAAGCTGTATTGCCAAGCAGTTTTAGTTTAATGGTTTTTGGTTGGACGCAAATTGTCATGGATATTCAGCCTCTCATCACCATGATTTTTGGTCATGGGCATATTCATGGATTTACTCATACCTATTTGGGTGCTGCTTTAATTGCTGCATTTTCCGCAGTTACCGGAAAATATTTGTCTCAGTTTGGTTTAAAAATTTTAGAAATAAAAACCTTGAATGCAGAAAGTATTCCGTGGCGGGTGTGTTTTCTGAGTGCATGCATTGGAAGTTTCAGTCATGTATTACTTGACAGTATTATGCATTCCGATGTTCAACCCTTTTATCCTTTCGATTTGACTAACTCTATGCAAGGAATAATTTCGGTATGGATGTTACATAAAGTATGTTTGTATTCAGGGCTTGTTGGTGGAGTGGTTTATTATTTGGTCGTGGCTTGGCGAAAACTATAAATCAAGGAGTTTATATGCTTTCTCGAAATTTATTCATAATATTATTGTCAATGATTAGCTCTATTTCTTCGGCCGAAATCAATATTGAAGATTTGTCCAAGGTGAAATGGCTTCAGCTGGAGTCAAAAAACTTTATTGTGATCACAGATGCCAATCAAAAGATGGGTAATGTATTAATTCGCGATTTGGAAAATTTTCGATTTTTTATAGCACATGTTCTCAAAAGACCTTTGGTTGAAGGCGGTAAGCCATTAAAAATATTAGCGATTCGCAATACTGGCACTTTTAAAGATTTGAATTTGCCTGAGCAGTGGGCAGGTGTGTTTTTAAAAAAAATATCGGCTGATTATTCAATCGCGAACATTGCGAATT
>CAMLRJ010000073.1 GCA_946482345.1 uncultured Cellvibrio sp. | reverse complement strand
GATTTATTTATGTCATCTATGACTCCACGTGAAATTGTTCACGAACTCGATAAACACATTGTTGGCCAACAAAATGCAAAACGTGCAGTGGCGATTGCACTGCGCAACCGTTGGCGCCGTATGCAACTGCCTGCGGAAATGCGCAATGAAATTACGCCCAAAAATATTTTGATGATTGGCCCAACCGGTGTTGGTAAAACAGAAATTGCGCGCCGTTTGGCGAAATTAGCTAACGCGCCTTTTATCAAAGTGGAAGCCACCAAATTTACTGAAGTCGGTTATGTTGGCCGCGATGTGGAATCCATTATTCGCGATTTGGTTGATGTCGCGATTAAAATGCGTCGTGAACAAGCTGTGAAATCTGTACAGCATCGCGCGGCTGAAGCGGCTGAAGAACGAATATTGGATGTGCTCTTGCCTCCGGCGCGTGATATCTCAACAGAAGAAAATAAACATCAATCCAGCACACGGCAAATTTTTCGCAAAAAGTTGCGCGAAGGCGAGCTGGATGATAAAGAAATTGAAATTGATGTAGCGGCTGCCAGCGTTGGTGTTGAAATTATGGCGCCACCCGGTATGGAAGAAATGACCAATCAATTGCAATCCATGTTTTCCAATCTCGGTCGCGAAAAAACCAAAAAGGCCAAGATGACAGTCAAAAAAGCGCTGAAACAATTGCAAGATGACGAAGCGGCGAAATTGGTTAGCGAAGAAGATATCAAAACCCAGGCAATAGAAGCTGCCGAACAAAATGGCATAGTGTTTATTGATGAAATCGACAAGGTTGCACGCCGTGGTAATGTTTCGGGTGCTGATGTATCACGTGAAGGTGTGCAACGTGATTTGCTGCCACTCATCGAAGGCTGCACTGTTTCCACCAAACACGGCATGATCAAAACCGATCATATTTTATTTATTACTTCAGGCGCTTTTCATTTAAGTAAACCATCAGATTTAATTCCGGAATTGCAAGGTCGCTTGCCGATTCGCGTTGAACTTAATGCATTAACACCTGATGATTTTGAACGCATCTTAACTGAACCGACTGCTTCACTCACCGAACAGCAAATGGCATTATTGAAAACCGAAGGTATTGAGATCAGCTTTTCAAAAGACGGTATTCGCCGTATCGCCGAAACTGCATTCGATGTGAATGAACGCACCGAAAATATCGGTGCACGCCGTTTGCACACTATTCTCGAACGCTTGCTGGAAGATATTTCTTTCACCGCTGGCGACGAAGAAAAAACCGTGCAAATCGACGCAGCTTATGTTGATCAGCATTTGGGTGAATTGGCGAAAAATGAAGATTTGAGTCGGTATATTTTGTAACGCTTGCATTCCCCCCTTTGAAAAAGGGGGGCTAGGGGGGATTTAAAATCTTCAAAATTGCAGAGATCTCAAATCCCTCCCCCGCCTCCCTTTTTCAAAGGGAGGAGCCAGCTCAGCGCTCGAAATGAGTCAAATTCAATTCGGAACCCCATGAACCCACCAAACAAAATCAAACTGCACAAACAATCGCAACAACTGGAGCTGCAATTTGCAGAGGAAAATTATTTTTTATCTGCAGAGTTTTTGCGTGTGCATTCACCCAGTGCTGAAGTGAAAGGTCACGGGCCAGGCCAGGAAATTTTGCAATTCGGAAAAAAAGAGGTGCAGATTTCGCAATTGGAGCGCGCGGGTAATTATGGATTAAAAATTCATTTTAACGACAATCATAACACCGGTATTTACACCTGGGATTATTTTTATGAACTGGGGAAAAACCAGCAACAACTCTGGCAAACTTATCTGGAAAAGCTTCATCAAGCCGGAAAATCCCGTGAACCCGACACACAAATTGTCAAATTCATGAATTGAGTCGATTTGAATTTTTTGCGATATGGATTAGGATCGAACGCAACTCAAAAACGGGGATTGTCATGTACAAATATTGCGCATTGATTTTGACTCTGGTTTACATCTCAGGTTGTAGCACGCTTAAACCAACCCCGGAAACTCCACCAATACCACAACCAGCGATTATCGAAACACCCGCAGAACCCGAATATATTCCACCGGAAAAAACACCGGCAGAAAAATTGCTGGAAAAATTATTGGCGCAGCATCAGGAATGGAAAGGCACCCGCTATCGTATGGGCAGCCTCAGCAAAACCGGAGTTGATTGTTCGGGTTTTGTATTGCTGACTTTCCGCAATCAATTCGGTGTTGAATTACCGCGCAGTACGCGTGATCAACATAAATTGGGGCAAGATGTAAAACGCGATCAACTCACCGCTGGCGATCTGGTTTTTTTCCACACTGGACGCTATGACCACGTTGGCATTTATCTCGAAAACGATCAGTTTTTACATGCATCTACTCGTGCCGGCGTAAAAATTTCATCACTATCCGATGCTTACTGGAAGAAACGTTATTGGAAAGCTAAACGACTGGATATACCGCTGATCAATATCAATGCACCCACAAGTGAACCTAAGGAATCCTGAAGTTCAAATTGGATGCGCGGTTATTTGTTGGCTTCAGTATCACGAATTGATTTTTTATATTTAAAATAATTTATTGGCAAAGTTACAACAGACATCAAAGCGTAAAAAGCCATGACTATTGATATAAAAGTTATCAAAATATTTCTATACGGAAGCACTAACCACATCACATAAATACAGCTGATGCACACAACAATAGCCGTCAAATCACTTTTGATATCTTTTCTGTATTGTATTGTTTTATTATCGCTATCTAACTTTGATTCAGGCGCTTTATAAATTTCATCCGTCATTTTTATTTTCCACATAAATTAAGTTCAAAAAAGCCTCCACTCGGAGGCTTTTGGTTTTCAATTAAAACGGAATATCATCATCAAAACTATCCATGGAAGGTGGAGGAGTTTGGTTGGCGTAGCCCTGATTTTGCGGTGCAGGGCGTTGATGACTGGAATTGTTTTGTTGATTGTAATTTTGTTGTGGTGCCTGATTGTAATTATCTTGCGGAGCATAACCGCCTTGATTTGCACCTTCACCGCGACCATCCAGCATTTGCATTTGATCGGCGACAATTTCCGTGGTGTAACGATCCGAACCGTCTTGCCCTTGCCACTTGCGTGTGCGCAAAGAACCTTCGATATAAACCTTGCTGCCTTTACGTAAAAATTCACCGGCGATTTCACCCAAACGATTAAACATCACCACACGATGCCACTCGGTACGCTCTTGCATTTGACCGCTGTTTTTATCCTTCCAGCTTTCACTGGTGGCCACACTGATATTGGTAACCGCACCACCTGAAGGCATGTATTTCACTTCAGGATCTTGCCCGACATTACCAATCAAAATCACTTTATTAACACCGCGAGCCATAACTATCTCCTCTTCTCTTGATTAATGGTGTATCCGCCTTCTCGACTTATCTTAAGCGGCTTATTTAACCGGCGAACCGGAGGCGACACTCTACCCCAAGTCTTGGATCGGCAACAATTGGGGATTCAAAGTTTTTGTTGGCAATCGGTATGGCGCCACTAAACCTCAACCTTCCCTCGCAAGCTTTTCACTTTCCCCCGCAAGGTCTTGCTATCAGTACGCCGTGTTTTGGCGGCCTTGCTTGGACGAGTAGGTTTTCGTGTTTTTTGAATGATTGTTGCACCACGAATTAATTCAGCCAGACGCAACAGCGCATCTTCACGGTTTTTTTCCTGGGTTCTGAAACGCTGCGCTTTTATGATAATAATGCCGTCTTTGGTTACACGTTTGTCTTGCAACTCAAGCAAACGCTGTTTGTAAAAATCGGGCAAACTCGACGACTGAATGTCAAAACGCAGATGAATCGCCGAGGACACTTTGTTGACATTTTGCCCACCGGAACCCTGCGAGCAAATCGCGGTGCACTCAATTTCATCTTCTGATAACACCAGTGTGTCGCTGATAGTTAATGCCATCACCGACCCAACTCGGCATCCACTATCGCAGCCAGCGTTTTGCGGTCTACGATTTGTTGATCCACTTTGAGATAAGCGGTTTGTTCTGAATCGACGATCAATACTTCAGCCACACCTTTGACATCTGCCAAACGCCCGGCCAAACCCGGTTGATAATTTTCCGGCAAAGGAATTAACACACTTGCCAAAAATTGCGGCGGCTCCATTTTCCAGGCGACCAATAGCCAAATGAAGCAACCGATTCCGCCCAGTAAAAATACTTTATCTAACCCCTGATGCTGCACCAACCAACCGCCAACTACTCCGCCCAAAAATACGCCCATTACCTGACAAGTTGCATAAATTCCTGTAGCCGTACCTTTGGAACCCGCCGGTGCAATTTTGCTGACGAGTGAGGGTTGGGTTGCTTCAAGTACATTAAAACCAATAAAGAAAATAAACAGCACCAACAGACCTGTCCACACAGAGGGCAATAACATCAAGCCCAATTCAGCCAGTGCAATTAATCCAATCGAGAATAAAAATACGCTGCGGATTTTTCGTTTTTTTTCGGCGATGATGATTTGCGGAACCGCTAATGCAAACGCAATTAAGAGCAAGGGAAGGTAAATAAATCCGTGATGATCGCGTGCAATAAGCCACTGATTTTGCAACATCAAAGGCAGTGCAACAAAATTCGCCATCAACACAAAATGCAATACAAAAATACCGAAATTCAAACGCAATAATTCTTTGTGTTTAAACGTAAACCAGATTAATTGCGGCACAGCCAATGCGTCACGTTTGGGGCGAGCGGTTGCTGAGACTTTTGGTACCCAGAACCAGAAAATAGCTATTCCGATAACCCCCAAAAATGCCGTCACCCAAAAGATTCCACTCACACCCGCCCAAGCCGCCAGCATCGGCCCCAAACTCATCGCCACGACAAACGACAAGCCCATGGAAGCGCCAATACTCGCCATGGCTTTGGTGCGATTTTCATCGGAGGTGAGATCACTCAGCAGCGCCATCACTACCGCTGAAATTGCACCTGCTCCTTGTAAAAATCGTCCGAGGATTAATCCATAAACCGAATCAGCCAAAGCCGCAATCACACTGCCGCCAACAAACAACAACAATCCTGAAATAATTAATGGACGCCGCCCCAATCTATCCGACAAAACCCCAAACGGAATTTGCAACAAGGCCTGGCTAAAACCATAAGCGCCCAAGGCTACACCCAACAAAAACGGCGTTTGCTGCTGATAATCCGTGCCATACAAGGACAACACCGGCAGCAACATAAATAATCCCAACATGCGAAAGCTGTAGAGTGCCGCCAACGAGACAACAGCACGACGTTCAAAAGTGGGAGTTTGATTTGAAGAAATAGACACGAGCTTACCAATCATCATTATTGAGGTGGCGATTCTAGCATCGGCAGGCTAAATAGTTATTCTGGATTTTCATTCAGTGCCAACCACGCAGGAATGTCCCTGCGAGTATGCAGAATGCGAATAAGATCAACACACTCTTCTGATTCGAGATAAAACAATTGATAGGGGAAAACATCGATCAACCAAGAGCGAAGCCCTGGCAGATCAAGTTCATGAGCGTAAAAGGGCGAGCCGGTCTTAGGATGCAGTGAAATATGAATGTAAGCTTTTTCCAGTGCATCAATAAAGTCCAGGGCAACTTGCTCCGTGGCTTCGGTGAGATAGTAGGTCAGTGCATCTTCAGCATCTTGCACTGCGATTGATCTTGGAATGACTGGCTTGAATATCATCGTTGATTATTTTTGACCCTTTCCCTCAACCGGTCAAAATAGCTGGCATCTGCCATTTGGGTTGGGTTGGAATGCAGCCCATCCATCAACAAACCTCTCAGGGCTTGTCTATCCTGATCCTTTCGAATTAACTCCCGCAAATATTCACTGCTAGTGCCATAACCGCGCTGGCTAACCTGCTCATCAACAAATGTTTTCAGCGATTCCGGCAAGGAAATGTTCATAGTGCTCATGAGGAAACCTTGGTTGGCAAAATTTGGCAAACACTAAAATATGCCTGGCACTTAAAATTGGCAAGAGTTTTACAATTGACTCTAAATTTAAGTGATATATCCTTCTTGATATATACCAAGCCAACGGAGGTTCTACTCTACCGCAGACGGAACTTCGGATGGCCGCTTTATCGCACTACAGGCGCGTAAGTGGTAGAGCTAGGCCCAGTGAATGCAACCATTCATAAAGTGAATGAATGTATTAAAGCAGATGATTTGGATGAGTTGACCACTATTTATGAGCGAACATTGGAAAAGCTGTTGGCTTAGTTTTGAATAAAAAAATCGGACTTCACCTGACAGTATGAAATCGCCAAAAGGCACATTCGTTAATTTTATTCTGACTCAAATTATTCTTAATTGGGCTTGCTATTGTTCACAAGGTTCAAAATTCTCTCTTACTACCTTCACGTCTGCATATCGACCTCTAAAATATTCTTCGACAGTTTTACTAGCAACAACTAAATTGTATTCGTATCCGCATTCTTTAGCGACCTGAACTTGAGTGCGGATTTTTTTATCAATACCGTCTGGACCTGTAAAACGAATCAATGCATTTTCTTTCCCCGCTAGTACATCTTTTACCGTTGACAAATAACCACATTTGCATTCGTACCAGATATTCCCACGTAACGCATCAATTTCGGTCAACTGCTTTGCTACAGACTTATCTTCTTTTATGGGATAGACACGAAAGGAAGGTGAATTATTGCTAGCAGTTTCGCAGAGTAAATTGGATAGTAGATCTTCCCCTTGCGCAACTTTAGACTGACGAAACTCATAGTTACAATTTTTTGGGGGACTCTTTTTTTTCTCTCCACTTTGCTCTTTTTGAGCCGAAGCAGTCTCATTATTTTTTTCCTCCTCAGCTGGAACATCCGAAGCGGAAGGGGAGCTCTTTTGCTCCTCCCCGATTTGTTCCTCTCCACTTTGCTCTTTTTGAGCCAAAGCAGTCTCATCATTTTTTTCCTCCTCAGTTGGATCATCCGAAGAGGATGCTGTTGGATTGCCTTCCCCTTCCTCTGGTGTACCTTCCCTCTCTCCCGCTATGCCTGCGTCAGTCTTACACGCACTACCAACCAAATCCGGCGATCCACTTCCGCCTTTGTATTTTGCATAACAAGCGACTGTGCTCTCATCCTGAGCTTCAGTGTGGCTAAATTCATAACTTTCGCCAGCATTTTTAACCAAGTCCTGACAAACCGACGCCGCACTCCCAATCGGCCCAACGCCGTTACAAGATTGCCATGCTCCTGTCGCCAATACATTGGAAGCAAAAACCGAGAAAATAAATACCCATAGAAATTTGCGCATATCCAACTCCTTTGTCTGTCGATGTGTGACACCTGCGATGTAGTTTAAAAAACATTACCGCACTTCTCACATTAATCGCTGTGAAAAAATCACTCTTTAATTCGGGAAAAATTCCGGATGGCGCGCAATTAATTTTTGCAAACTGGTAAAACAATCAACATCAATTGCAGTGCCAACTGACTCTTGCATGATGGACAATGTTTTTTCTATCGACATGGCAGCGCGATAAGGTCGTTCCGCCGTAATTGCATCGAAAATATCGGCGGTGGTGATGATGCGGGTTTCCAATGCTATTTCGTGTGCCGCCAAACCTAAAGGATAACCTTTTCCATCCAAACGTTCGTGGTGGGCGCTGGATACTTTTGCTAATTCTTCAAAAGGTTTGATGCGACCCAAAATTTTTCCGGTATAAACCGCGTGCATTTTGACGGATTCGAATTCGGCTTCCGTTAACTTTCCCGGCTTATCCAAAATACTATTGCTCACACCCAGTTTACCAACATCATGCAAAAGTGCGCCGCGTTTTAGCCAGCGACGACGATGTTCGGTAATTCCCAGATCTTCTGCCAATAACATAGTGTAAAGACCTACACGTGCACTATGGCCTGCAGTGTAAGGGCTTTTGACATCAATGACCTGACCGAAAGCTTCTGCAATATCATCAAAAAAATCTTCGTTTAATGGTTTATAAAACTCACCGGGCTCAAGCGCCAAAATGGTGTTATCAATATCAACCGAATTGAGTATTCGCCAAAAATTTTCTTCTTTCGCCAATGCAGAAAATGCATCAACCAATTCAGGGTCAAACCAGGTGCCTTTGCGGGAATTTATTTCATCAATAACACTGCTGATATCACCTGACGAATTCATGATGTCGATCACTTGTGCGAGTAATGCGATGCGCGAATAAATTGGAATAGCATCGCCTGCCAAACCTTCTGGCCGACCGTGGCCATCGAAATGTTCATCCAGCGAATGAATGCCCAGAGCAACCGGCTCCTCAAAACGCAATCGCCGCGCAATATCTGCGCCACGAGTACAACGTGTTTGAATTAATTCCTGCGCAATTTCATCGCCGTGCGCAAAAATATCCGCGAGCGCTTTAAAGCGGGACACAATGCCCGCCGCCGTTCCTGTGTGGCGCAAAACAAATCGCAATACTTGCGGCAAATTGCCATCCACCCATTTAAAATCACGTTTGAATGTCAGATCGTCCGTTAAATAAAGCTCGCAAATACGCGAGGCATTGCTGCTACAACCCAAATCCTTGAGCAGCAATACGTAATAGAGTTGCCAAAGTTGCTCTGACGGCAAACCGATTTTTTGGCCGATATTCATGCCAATCCAGCAGCAACGAATGCAATGGCCTTCCGGCTGCCCTTCGGTAATATCCAGGGCATAACTGAGTGCACTCATTAATTCTGACAATTTCAGGTTTTCCATAGCCAAAAGTGTTGACCATAAATCTGCCGCCCGCCAATCATCATGCTGTAAAGAATCTTTGTTCCTGAATTACTGACATCCCCTGTCATGTGTATCACGTATATAATCCGCCCGTTTTGCTTCAGGCATTTGAATTTCAACTGATGAGAGAAATTGATGGATACCATTCTGGTTCGCGGTGCACGTACACATAATTTGAAAAATGTTGATCTGGATATTCCACGCGACAAGTTAGTGGTGATTACCGGGCCATCGGGTTCGGGCAAATCCTCCCTTGCATTTGACACTCTTTATGCAGAAGGTCAAAGACGCTATGTGGAATCCCTGTCCACTTATGCACGCCAGTTTTTATCCATGATGGAAAAACCCGATGTCGATCATGTTGAAGGATTAAGCCCCGCCATTTCTATCGAACAAAAATCCACATCACACAACCCGCGTTCAACTGTCGGCACCATTACCGAAATTTATGATTACCTGCGTTTACTTTATGCGCGCGTTGGCGAACCACGCTGCCCAACACACGATTTACCACTCGCTGCACAAACGATTACGGAAATGGTGGATACCGTATTAGCACTGCCTGCCGACACCAAATTAATGTTGATTGCACCGGTGGTGCGCGACCGCAAAGGTGAACACCAACATGTGTTTGATCAATTAAAACGCGATGGATTTATTCGCGTGCGTGTCGATGGCACTTTGTGTGATTTGGATGACACACCCAAACTCGACAAAAAGAAAAAACACAGTATTGATGTGGTGATTGATCGCTTTAAAGTGCGTGACGATTTGAAATTACGATTGGCTGAATCCTTTGAAACCGCGTTGCGTTTGGGTGAAGGATTGGCCGGCATTAGTTACATGGATGGCAATGGTGAAGACAGATTATTTTCGGCACGTCACGCTTGCCCGATTTGTGATTACAGTTTGACGGAATTGGAACCGCGTTTATTTTCGTTTAACAATCCTGCCGGTGCTTGCCCTACTTGTGATGGTTTAGGCGTACATCAATTTTTTGATGAAGACAAAGTGATTCAGGATGAAAGTTTAAGTTTGGCCGAAGGTGCCATTCGCGGTTGGGACAAACGCAACGTTTACTACTTTCACATGTTGTCATCACTCGCCGAACATTACGGATTTAAAATTGACTCTCCCTGGAGCAAATTAAAAGCCAAACATCGCGAAGCGATTTTATATGGATCGGGCGATGACGAAATTGAATTTAACTACATTAATGATCGCGGTGATGTGTATCGTCGCACCCACACTTTTGAAGGCGTGCTGAATAATATGGAACGGCGTTATCGCGATACCGAATCCAATTCAGTGCGCGAGGATTTGATTCGATTTTTATCCACGCAGCCTTGTCCTGATTGCCACGGCACACGCTTGCGTACCGAAGCGCGCCATGTATTTATCGACAGTAAAAATTTACCGTCCATTACTGAATTACCGATTGCCGATGCGCTCAGCTATTATCAACAATTGCAATTCAGTGGCAGAAAAGCAGGCATTGCCGACAAAATTTTAAAAGAATTACGCGAACGTTTAGGATTTCTGGTTGATGTGGGTTTGAATTATTTAACGCTGAATCGCAGCGCTGAAACCTTATCCGGTGGTGAAGCACAACGTATTCGTTTAGCCAGCCAAATTGGTGCCGGGCTGGTGGGTGTTATGTATATTCTGGATGAACCTTCCATCGGTTTGCATCAACGCGACAACGAACGCTTATTAAGAACGCTCACTCATTTGCGTGATTTGGGTAACACAGTGATTGTGGTCGAACACGATGAAGATGCGATTCGCCTTGCTGATCACGTCATTGATATTGGCCCGGGTGCCGGTGTGCACGGCGGGCAAATTATCGCGCAAGGAAAAGTAAAAGATA
>CAMLRJ010000072.1 GCA_946482345.1 uncultured Cellvibrio sp. | reverse complement strand
CTCTATTCGCCCTGTAAAACTTTCGCAGCAATGGTTTTTACGTCGCCATTACCAGTTTGAATTTACTTCAACCGGCGCTGATCGATACAAAGGCAATATCACTCTTTTGGGCAAATCAGTAGCCGATATCCAATTGGCTGCGCACAGACTGCATTAATCTGAAACTGTTTTTATGAAAAATTTTTATCTGCAAGAAAAAACCGGTGGCTGGAAAGTTAAATCATCGCGCGTTGCTTACGAAAATCCCTGGATAAAAGTCACACATGATGAAGTCATCACACCCAAAGGAACGGATGGCATTTACGGTACAGTTCATTTTAAAAATATTGCGATTGGCGTATTGCCGATAGACGACGAAGGCAATACCTGGCTGGTCAAACAAAGCCGCTACACACTCAATCAATACACCTGGGAAATTCCCGAAGGTGGCTGCCCTGAAGGTGAAGACCCTGTAAACGCCGCACGCCGCGAACTGGAAGAAGAAGTTGGATTAAAAGCAACAGAAGTCACCGAACTTATGCGCATGCATTTATCCAATTCAGTATCGGACGAATTGGCAATTATTTATATCGCCAAAGGATTATCAGCAGGACAACAAGCACTGGAATCAACAGAAGATATTGAATATAAAAAAATGCCACTCACAGAAGCCATCGAAATGGTAAAACGCGGCGACATTACCGACAGTATTTCGGTTGCGGCGCTGTTAAGAATAACTTTGTGAGAAACAGTCATTACTTGCGAATAACTTTCTGCACAAATGCTTTAATATCTTCTGCATTTTCAAATTGACTAAAACGTTTTATCTCTTTGCCATTTTCCAACAGGATTAAAGTTGGATATTGAGTGACCCGATACTGGCGAGCCACTGCGTTATCTGCATCAATCACAACTTCATAATTGATGGCCGATTTCTTTAAATATTCATGCAAATCTTTTTCTTCAGTCCACAAATGGGTTACGTAAGCATTCAATGTCACATCCGGGTTTTGCTCATAAATTTGATTGATTAACTCTGTAGCGCCAGCACAGTTTTTTGATATTTCCGGATGAATATCTTTCATATACCAATCGCACCAGGTGGCCGATAAATACAGCAATGAAAATCCTTTTTCTGCTTTAATTGCGATAGGTTTTTCTGATGCTGTCACCTTCAGCTCTTGTGGCTTGACAACAGCTCTGGCCAATTGTTGCAATTGTTGTTGAAGTGCAGCATCGTCCTTATACGAAGTATAAACAACATCCCCCTGGGCATTAATCAGCGCATGGAAGGGGGTTCCATAAAACTGAAAATTACTGGCAATAGAACCATTGTTATCCATCACGATAGGAATTGTTAAATTATATTTTTGTTTTAATTGATTAATATATTCATCGGTTTCATTGATATTGAGATTAACAGCATAAATTGCAATTTTATCCTGGAAATGCTCATAGGTTTTTTGCAAATCAGGTAACTCTCTCCGGCAATCCAGACACCAGGTCGCCCAAAATTTTAAATACACAGGCTTATGACCCATTACCTTTTTTAAATTGATTGGGTCTCCGTCGAACACTTGATACTGATCATCAAGATGCAGGATTTTGGCTTGTAATGAGATAGAGTGCAACGTTAGTGACGATAAGCAACACAATACAATGATGTTGAAAATTTTTTTCATATCGACCTCTGATAAATCCAGTAATAGTTACATGGCTATCGAAAATATTAATCACACCGATTCGGAAAAAATAAACTGCGTAGCCAATTCAAAATTCCATTTTTACCCATCATATACCTATCCAATTCATCCTGATTTTTAAAATAAAAATCAGGATCTTTAAACATCATTTCGCGTTTTAGCATGCGGCGATCAGGATTGATGCTTTTAATCACTTTTGCCGGATTACCCACTGCAATTGAATTGGCGGGAATATTTTTGGTGACGACCGAACCCGCGCCTATTACTGAATTTTCACCAATGGTCACGCCTTTATTGACAATCACACTTTCACCCAGCCACACATTATTTTCAAGCACTACCGGTTTGGTGCATCGAAAAGGTCTGATGCGATTGTAAATACCATGCCAATCGCTATCGCTGATATAAACATTCGCCGCAAACATACAATTATCACCAATACGAATGGATTGTGCGGCAGAAATACGGGTGCCAGGCGATATCAAACAATAATCGCCAATCATAATTTCAGCTTGTGTGTTTTTGCCTGGAAAGGTTGTGAAGCGGACTTTGTTATCAGACGAACAAATAATCTGTGCAAATTTCCCCAGGTGAATATTGCGACCAAAAATAACCAGGCTGCGTGGATGCGCGACTTCCGGAATACTCCCCAAAGAGTCAAATTGTGGAGCAATAAAATGGCGTACATACCATGAATTGATTTTTTTATAGATTGATTTAATAAAATAGGGCGTGTTATTGCGTCGCATTGATTTTGCTCTTATTTAAATTATGACTCAATATTCAGAAGCGACTTGAAGAAAGTAGCTGTATGATACAAAAAATATTTCGGGAATGCCTATGTTGCCAATTGATATCGATAGTGTAAAAGGGTTTTTGGATAAAACCGAGGGTGAAGCGCTTTATCAACTTGCATTGGCCGCATCAGCTTTTGGGCCTTGCATGGAAATTGGCAGTTATTGCGGAAAATCCACGGTTTATTTGGGAACAGCTTGCCAACAAAAGCGCAATGTTTTATTTGCAATTGATCATCATCGCGGCAGTGAAGAACATCAGCGGGGTGAGGAATATCATGATCCGGATTTATTTGATGCTGAAGTTAATCGAATGGATAGTTTTCGTGAATTTCGCAAAACACTCGCGCGAGCAAAACTGGAAGACACGGTCATTCCTGTAGTGGCGCCATCGCGATTGGTTGCACAATGCTGGACTACACCTTTATCACTGGTTTTTATTGATGGTGGTCATAGTATGCAAGCAGCGCTGGATGATTATGAATGCTGGAGCCCACATATAATGCCCGGTGGCTATTTGGCTATTCACGATGTATTCCCCAGTCCGGCAGATGGCGGAAGACCGCCTTATGAAATTTGGCGTCACGCTATTGCATCGGGATTATTTGAAGAACAGCCTCTGATAAAAACCTTGGGCATTTTGCGCCGTAGATAAAGTAAAAATTTCAGGAATATTTATGAATTTGTTTTCGAATTTACCGCTCAGCGAATCCATGCTCGCGAATCTCGACTCACTTGAATACAAAGAAATGACGCCCATACAAGCGCAAAGTTTGCCATTCATATTGCAAGGGGTCGATATTATCGGCAAAGCCAAAACAGGCAGTGGAAAAACGGCTGCATTTGCGATTGGCTTATTGCATCAATTGCAAACCGATGTTTATCACACACAGGCATTGGTACTGTGTCCAACACGCGAATTGGCTGATCAGGTTGCCAAAGAAATCCGGCGTTTGGCACGCATGATCCCCAACATCAAAGTGCTGACACTTTGTGGTGGAGTTTCGATTGGGCCACAGCTTGCGTCACTGGAGCGCGGCGCACATATAGTTGTCGGCACACCGGGAAGATTGGTTGATCACTTACGGAAAAATTCATTACAACTGAATCAAATAAAACAACTGGTGCTTGATGAAGCTGACCGTATGTTGGATATGGGGTTTGCAGAAGATATAGATCAGATTATTGCCGCTTGCCCTGAACAAAAACAAACGCTGTTATTTTCAGCAACCTACCCAAAAGACATTGCGGCCATCAGCAAGCGCTGCCAAAAAAATCCGGAAATGGTCAGCGTTGAAACTAACGAAATCAATCTGGCAATTACACAAGCATTTTTTGAAGTTCCATCAAACGATTCCAAATTAAATGGCTTGCTAAACCTCCTGACAGAATACAAACCCAAATCTAGCATAGTGTTTTGCAATACTAAACAAACCTGTAATCAGGTGTTCGAATTTTTACAAGAACAATCAATTTCTTCTGTAGCACTACACGGCGATCTCGAACAAAAACAACGCGATCAGGTGCTTGTACGTTTCGCCAATCGCAGCGTGTCAGTTTTGATTGCAACCGATCTTGCTGCGCGGGGCCTGGACATTAAACAACTGGATGCTGTCATCAATTTTGATCTGGCACGCGACAGCGAAGTGCATGTGCATCGTATTGGAAGAACGGGTCGCGCCGGTGAAACCGGTATTGCATTGAGCTTGATTGCACCTCAGGATTTATCCGCACTTAATCGACTGGAAAATTTTGTTGACGCAAAATTCGAACTGAAATCTCTACCCCCACGTAACACTTCAGTCAAGATTGAACCTGAAATGATAACGCTGAACATAGATGGCGGAAAAAAAGATAAATTACGCGCAGGAGACATTCTAGGCGCATTAACCAAAGACGCCGGTATTCCGGGCGACAAAATTGGCAAGATCGATATTTTTGATTTCGCTGCTTACGTTGCAGTTGATCAATCCTTTGCGCAAAAAGCGCTGAAGCAATTGCAAACCAAACCATTGAAAGGTCGTCAATTTAGGGCGCGAAAGCTATAACGCTGAAGACAAATATTTTTCAATATCAATTTCATCCTGTTGTTCCGGTAATAAATATTTCTCTGCGTAACGCTTATAAATCCCCGAACGCAAAAATAATTCAAATACATTAGGATCAACATGTTGATCGAGTACCATTTTATAAAGAATATCAATTGAAGCACTAACGGATTTGGCTTTCTTATAAGGCCTATCCGAAGCGGTTAAGGCTTCAAAAATATCAGCCAGCACCATAATTCTTTCAGGGATAGAAAGATCAGCCGCCATCAGTTTACGTGGATATCCAGTACCTTTTAAAGTTTCGTGATGGGTAGAGGCATAACGCGGTACTTTTTTAAGTGATGCCGGAAAAGGTAATTTTTCCAGCATACGAATAGTACCAATGATATGTTCGTTTATTTTAAATCTGTCCTCTGCAGATAAAGTACCGCGCGCAATGGATAAATTATAAATTTCACCCAAATTATAAAGATTGTCCGGTACATCCATACGAATACCAAAAGCAGGATCAAATTTTACAGGGCGATGATGATGAATAATATGTTCCGGTTTATTTGCCAGCAGCTGCTCCCATGCAGGTAATTGTGCAGGCAATTCTTTTTTAACCCGCAACTCTTCAACGGGTGATAGCCCCAATCGATCATCAAAATGACGGAGCCAAGGGGTTTTGGATAATTCATTCAACCGCAGCAGATCTTCCTCTTTTACAAATTCACCGCCAATATTGAGCCTGGCAATAAATGCAAAATCATTCTGGAGTTGTTGTTGTCGTTCAGCTAACTTCGCATCCAGTTTTTCTTTAGAATCTGCTGCTGTTTGTAATGATTGAAGATAATCAATTTCCGCATCACGCCAAAGAACTTCAAAACGTAAGCGCACTTCATGAATACGATTGTAAATAGTTTCCAATTTACTGCCTTTATCAACAATATGCTCCGGCACAATGATTTTCCCGCAGTCATGCAGCCAGGCGCCTATTTTAAATTCACGATATTCATCCTCATTTTTAAAAGAAAAATCTTTAAAAGGCGGCAAATCACTTGAGACAGCTTCATCAACCAACATAATTGCCAAATCAGGCACTCGCTCACAATGCCCTCCTGTATACGGCGATTTTTCATCAATAGCCTCTGCAATTAATTGAATAAACGCATCGAGTAAATCACGCTGTTCTTGCTCATATGTTTCAATTGCCCTGGCCATTTTTTCCATTGCATAAGCCAGCTCGTCGATCTCCTTTACACGACTGGGAATGAAAGTAATTTCACTATAACGACGCTCCCTGACTTTCACACTATTTTCCGCTAATTGATGGATAGGGCGAACAATAGGATTGGCATAAACCCAGGATATTGGCAACAACAAAACCAAACACAATAATGTCAGCCACAGTGATGACCTTACTCTTTCCAACGCTTTACCTAAAACACTTTCCACTGGAATTATAGCGGCGAAATAATCAGTGTCAGGGTTGTTGGGTTCCAGTTTGCTGATATAAACAAAATGCGGAATATGATTCAAATCCAGCGGTAATAATTTATTAAGCTTTTGATCATCACGCGTGGCATCAACCAATATTTCGTAAGGTACAGTTGCAAAGTTTGCCGGGATTTGTGCAATACCTTTTGAACTTAACCATTTTTGGGTGAGATGATTTTTTTGGGTATCCGTGAGTGCTGCAATTGCTTTATCGATTAATTGCCCAAGCTCTGTTAATTCATGCCTGAGCAGCAATCGAAATTCTGTTGATAATTCTGCATCGCCAATATGCAGTTGATTATTAAAATCTATGCCGCGAATAAAATATTGTTGCGCAACATAATGCAGTATAGGTGCTGCATCCACAGTGGCGGTGACTTTGCCATCACGAACAGCTTCGAGTGCTGCCCGGGTTGAATCTACTTCAATGACTTGAATATCCGGAAAGGCTTTTTTAATGGGATTAATGCTGGACCAACCTTTAGGGATTGCCAATGTTTTTCCGCGCAATTCTTCCAAACTGGAAATCACTGAATCACCCGCACGAGTAACCAAACCCATTTCAATTTTTAAAATAGGCTGACTGAGAAAACCTCGCTGGCGATTACTGGCTGTACTGGTAACAGGATGAATGATATCGACATTTCCCTGTTCAAATTTATCAACAATCTGTTTCCATTCATAACCATTAATAAATTCAAACTCCAAGCCTAGCTGCTGGCTAACGACACGGATCATGTCTATTGCATATCCCCTCGGCTGACCTTCCACTGCAAAATCTATGGGCGCCCAATCAAGTTGATTGGAAATTTTAATTCGACCCAAACTTTTTATGTAAGCACGCTCTTCAGATGATAAATTTAATGGCGAGACAACCGGCAAATCATGATCATCAACCGGAATTAAATTGGAACCCAGCATTTCACCTGTAGGACGATAAACATAAATTTCATTAGCATTTTCCGGCATTTTATTTTGTAAATAATAAGAAAATGATTTCAATGCTATATCAATGCCCAATACCACATTTGATTCTGGCAATTTGATCGAATAGGTTTTTCCGGGAATTTGTGAATATTGAAAAATATAAGGTTTTGATTTACGGACCCTACCCTCAACAGCTTCAATAAACCATTGTCGTTCTCGCACATCATATTGACTTACTTCAACACGCAAATCTCGCTCGTTGAATTTATCATCCAGAAATCGCAATTCGCGTATACGCTTCCCATCTTGTAGTCGCACACGATTAGCGACCCAACGGTCTTTTGTTAAGGCTTGAAATTGTGCTCGACGATCAACACCATTTTCCTCCAGATTAATCAATTCATAAAAATCACCATTGGGAAATCCAGCATATACACTGTAATAAATTGGATTATTGCGCATTGTCTGGGCAAATAAAGCCCGCATTCTGCGGAATTCATTTTGATCATCAACAAGGTTGGGGTAGTGCGCCAAAATGGAAGCGACCTGAATTGCTCGAGTATCTATCCCTTCAATAAACCCACTGGTATTTTGTGCAGCCGATTGGTAATTGTTGAGTGCATTTTCCACTGCCATTTCACGACTGAAGTGGTATTGCAAACTGATAGCAACAGTGGCTGTTATCAATGTTGCCAAAAAAACGACTGCAACAGCCCTTGTCCGAATAGACAATCCCGGTAAAAAACCTGGCGCATTTTTCATAAAAATTCCCTCAGATGACACATAAAGCATAGCAAGCTTGTGATGAACCGCCCGGTGAATAATGCATGCATCAGCGACTACAAAGAAAGGTTTATCTAATAGAAATGCATAAGCAAATAAACAATTAATCTTTTTAAAAAACTGAAATTAGTTTTAGTCTGCGCAGCTAAATGTCTTCGGAAAATTACCATGTCTGCAGAAAAGGCTTCCAAACTGTCTCATTGGCTGGATCTTTATCCCAGTCTGATAGTTCCCGGATTACGAAACAGTGATGAACATCATTGGCAAAGTTTGTGGCAATCGCGATTACCCAACAGCAGGCGAGTTGAATTAAGCGATTGGGATACACCGAGCCTGACAAATTGGAAAACGGGCATTCATCAACAATTACACGGTATCAATCAACCTGTAATCTTGATTGCCCACAGTTTTGGTGCTTTGGCGAGTGTAAGTTATGCAGCAGACTTTCCTGAAAAAGTGGCAGCATTATTTTTAGTGGCGCCAGCAGATCCCGATAAATTTTCTATACGCGAACAATTACCTCTTGCATCATTAAACAAACCGGCAAAATTAATTGCCAGCAGCAACGATCCATGGCTACTCGATAGCAAAGCCGCTTATCTGGCATTGCAATGGGGCGCTGATTTTTTGCGTCTGAAAAATGTTGGTCACATCAATAGTGATTCACATTTGGGATTTTGGCCGGAGGGGTTGGGCGAACTACAGCAGTTAATTCGTAGTCTGCATCAGCGACAGAAAAAAACGCCTGCCGCTGCTTAAAAAAATATAAAGTTTTGATCAAGCCGATAAATCATCCGTTCTGTTTAATCGCTTTGCCATTTCATCAGTTGCGCGCACCAGTGCATCGACAATACCGGGTTCGCGTGAAGCGTGGCCGGCTTCGCGGATAATCTGCAATTCTGAATTGGGCCATAGCTTGTGCAAGGCATAAGCGTTATCCAACGGACAAATAACATCGTAACGACCATGCACAATAACGCCGGGAATATTGGCGAGTTTGTGTGCGTCGCGCAAAATTTGATTGGGTTCCAGAAACACATTGTTCACGAAATAGTGTGACTCGATTCTGGCAAGCGCAAGTGCACGATGAGGTTCGGTAAATGAATCCACCAAATCGGGGCAGGGTTTCAGGGTTGCTGTTTTACCTTCCCATCCCGACCAATTTTTTGCTGCTGACATTTGCAGTATCTGGTTTTCACCGATCAATTGTTTGTAGTAAGCACCGATCATATCCTTGCGCTCGTCTTCCGGAATTTGATGCACAAACTCTTCCCAAAAATCAGGAAATAATCGATTGGCGCCCTCTTGATAAAACCACAATAAATCTTCGCGCCGACACAGAAAAATTCCGCGCAAAATCAAACCCAGTACACGTTCAGGATAGGTTTCTGCATAAACCAAACTAAGCGTTGATCCCCAGGAACCACCAAACAATACCCATTGATCCACACCTAAATGCTGGCGGATTTTTTCCATATCCGCGATCAGATCATGCGTCGTATTATTTTCCAATTCCGCATGTGGCAGTGAACGCCCGGCACCGCGTTGATCAAATAAAATAATGCGATATTTTTCCGGATCGAAAAAACGACGATCATATTTTCCGCAACCACCCCCGGGTCCACCGTGCACAAATAAAACCGGAATCCCGTTGGGATTACCTGACTCATCAATATAAAGTTGGTGAACATCATCAACCGCCAACATATGACGTTGATAAGGTTTTATTTCTGGATAAAAACTATACATAGACTCGCCTTGTCGAATTGGGAAACGTTATTTAAAGGTAGCACATTCATTGGGAAATCACCCGTGCACTGACAGCTTTTGTCAGTGGAAACAGGTAAATTATTCGCATTAACTCATATGGGATTAAAACCATGCTACGCGCCGAACGACTTTTTCAACTCACCACCCTGTTAAGAAATCGACGGACCGTATTAACCGCCAAACAATTGAGTGATCACCTCGGGGTTTCCGAACGGACAATTTATCGTGACATGCAATCACTTAGTCTGTCGGGGGTTCCCATAGAGGGTGAAGCAGGTGTTGGTTATCGTTTGTCGCGACATTATCAATTGCCGCCTTTGATGTTTGATCGCCATGAAGTTGAAGCCCTGCTTTTGGGAGCGCGCATGGTCAGTGGTTGGGGCGATCAGGAAATGGCGCGTTATGCCAAACAAGCAGTGCAAAAAATCCTTGCGGTATTGCCGGATAATTTGCGGCATCACGATGAAAATTTACCGTTATTAGTACCGCAAATGGATGAAGTACAAAATTTTTATACCGCACATAGTCAAGCACTGCGCACCGCTATTCGTTCACATCAACAAGTAGAAATTGATTACCAACGTGCAGATAACGAAAATTCAACACGCACTATAGAACCCCTGGGATTAATCTTTTGGGGCAAAGTCTGGACACTGGTGGCCTGGTGCCAACTACGCAACGAATACCGCACCTTTCGTCTGGATCGCATCCAGTATTTGCGTATGCTGGATCAAGGATTTGAAACACACGAGGGCAAGTCCTTGAAACACTATTTACAACTGGTTGAGCAAGCCTGCGAGAATCATCAACTTAACACTCCTTAAGTTGCAGGGAAAAGATCAGCTGTTTAGTCTTGAGTCCCGTTCAAAATCTGCAGGCATCCTTATGAAATATTTTCCATCTTGTTTGTTCGGTTTGGTGATATTAACCGCCACAACCCAAGCTATTGAGGTGAAGACTGAGCGTTACACATTGGATATAGAGCCTGTCGTCACTGGATTGCAAAATCCCTGGGGACTGGCAGTGATGCCTGACGGCAATTTTTTAGTGACCGAGCGCACAGGCACTATGCGGATAGTGACGGAATCCGGAAAAATCGGTGAACCGATTAGTGGTTTGCCTAGCATTGAAGTGCGAGGCCAGGGTGGATTATTGG
>CAMLRJ010000071.1 GCA_946482345.1 uncultured Cellvibrio sp. | reverse complement strand
CCGCATTCGACAGACTTCACAAAGATCTCCATACTCAAAAGACGGTCCATTTGAAACATCTTGTTTATAGTAATGAATAATTACGACCATTTATCGACAAACAAGATGGAATGTAAAGTAATTTGTCATTTTTCACCGTGCGGACAGCTCCAGGGCATTCGTGCAGAAATACAAAGGTTGGGTCGTTATGCTTAGTTGGAAGAAAATTCAGAGTAGATTGGTTTTGTCCGGTTTGTTCTTTTGTACTCAGGCTTTTGCAGAGCCAGCCGTTGAGTTTTTAAAGCAAGACTATGTTTTTCCGAACAAAATTGATGGTTTCCCGCAGAAGCTGTCTGATGTTAAAGGACTGCAAATCAACCAATTCAAGACGAATGATGGCGTCACCTTGTCATACTGGGAGGCGGGACAAGGGAAGCCGCTCGTCTTTATCCCCGGTTGGTCGTCAAATGGTGCTGAATTTATCAATGTGATGCATTTGTTGAGCAAACAGTACCGGGTCATTGTGTTGGACCCGAGGAATCAGGGCCTTTCTGACAAAGTGAAGTATGGTTCTCGGATCTCTCGTTTTGCGATGGACCTGAAACAGCTGCAAGATCATCTCAAACTGAGTAAAGCTGACTATGTTGGCTGGTCAATGGGAGCTGCGGTCTTGTGGAGCTATATCGATTTGTTCGGTACAGAAGCCATCAACAAATTGGTTGTGATCGATGAACCGATCGCAATCTACACGCGCTCAGACTGGTCGGAACAAGAGAGATTGAACGCCGGGGGCATGACTACATCTGCCGAACGCATGATTGCAGCCTTTTCTGGAGCGCCGACCAACAGCCAGGTAGTCGATATGAACGCGATGGCAAGATTTATGGAACAGGATTCACTGTTCTTCCAGAACTCGCAGGGGCTCTCAAAGACAGTGATCAAGCCGGAACCGGAATATGCCATGCAGGTCATGTTTGACCACATCACCAATGATTGGCGAGATGTGGTGCAGTATAAAATTGATGTTCCTACGGCAATTTTCACGGGTGAACTCAGTAATAACTTACAAAGCCAACGTTGGGCACAGTCTGTTATTGCTGGTTCAAAGCTCTTTGTCTACAGCAAAGAAGAGGAAGGCGATCATTTCTTAGCGGCTAAAAATCCGGTTAAATTCGTTCATGATTTAACAGTTTTTCTGCAACAGAAGCAATAAACGCAGTGATGTATGCAAAGTTTTGCTGCCGTTAAAGTGAACTGTTTATGTCACTGGTAATTGTAGCCAAAGTTACATATGCCCATAGCCAAGGATGGCTACAGTGAAACTGCACAAAAGAGGCACTCTCGAGCGCCCGGTCGGGCGATTTGGCAAGTTGTTACCGTCCTCAGCTGCTGAGGAGCTGACGATTGGGACATTCCATACCGAGACCCGGGAGGTGTTAGCTAAATCAATTATCAGCACAAACAGCTCCCCAGATATTCCATGGTCTCGCACGATCAATCCGTATCAGGGCTGTGAACATGGCTGCGCTTATTGTTACGCAAGACCATCTCATGCCTACTATGAGTTGTCTCCTGGCATTGATTTTGAAACCAAAATTTTTGCCAAAAAAAACGCAGCAGATTTGCTTCGATTGGAGTTTTTGAAGCCGGGTTATCGGGTTGCCACTATTGCTTTGGGAACAAACACCGATGCCTATCAGCCTGTAGAGCGCAAATTTGGTATCACCCGAAGTTTGTTAAACACGATGCTGGAATTCAGACACCCTGTCTCAGTTCTCACCAAAAGTAGTTTGATATTGCGCGATCTGGACATCCTCAAAGAACTCGCTGCTTTGCATTTAGTTGAGGTTCACTTTAGCCTAACCACTCTCAATGCAGGCTTGGCCAGAACAATGGAGCCTCGGGCTGCACTGCCAGAGGCACGACTATCGGCTATTGAGCAACTTTCTCTGGCTGGCGTGCCTGTCAAAGCTATGTTGGCACCACTAATTCCCGGCTTAAATGACGCTGAAATGTACAACCTGATGAGCGCTGCACATAACGCCGGTGCTCGGAGCATAGGTTATATTTTGCTTCGGTTGCCTCATGAGACAAAGATGATTTTCTCTAACTGGCTGACGCGTGCGCTACCAGATGCAAAAGCGAAAATTCTGCAACGTATCACCGAAAGTCGGACAGGCCCCTCAGCTAAAGATTTTTTTGCGACCAGGATGACTGGATCAGGGGCATATGCCAGTTGTTTGGAACAGTCATTTGCCGCTGAGTTTTTGCGACTGGGATTTTGCCAACAAAGTCCAGACGAGTTGAATCATACCCTTTTCACTACCGGCTCGATTTCTGGGCAACTAGATTTGTTTTAATCCCAAGTTTTGATAAACGCGTGTAATTCATTCCAATTATTATCTCAATTCCAATTGTCAGTCGCCCCACCCTTAAAATGACATCGATGTCATTTTATTTGGTTTTAAATTCTTCAACTTTATCGACGGCCTGTTATTAAGTGCATGTTTGGCAACTAAAATCCAGTTAACACACGGTATTAGTAGAGTTTTTGCTCAGTAAATCTGTATTTTCACGTATTGACATCGATGTCATAAGTGTATTTATTTAACCTATTCAGATTCACGCATACCAGATTTCGGCTCTCGGTAAGAACATGACCGTTTTTCGCCGATGCCTATGCCGTGTTCAAGTCATTCCATGTTTGAGCAGTTTTTAGTGTGGATCAGCAAAGCGTTTGCTGAGTGAGCTGTCTGGTAGAGGGTACTGACAGCTCGCTTGGCGACAATGCCAACAGGCAAAACGTAAGTTCGTCGCAGGTGGTAACACCTGCGACATTTAAAACAAAAGAGACGGGGATGGTATGTTGAATTCACAAAAATCTAAAACAGCAGTGGCGGTAGCTATTGCTATGAGCGGTTTGTTCACCGTATTGACAGCATCAGCACAAGAACAGGCAGCTAAGTCAGAAGACAAAAAAGAAGACGTCTTCGAAGTCATTCAGGTAACGGCGAACAGAACAAGCTCCGCAGCAGATGAAACTCCGGTGGCACTATCAGCCGTTAGTGACGAAGGCTTGCGTCGGGCAGGTGTTACCAATCCAACAGCGCTCGCTGATGTGGTTCCCAATCTTTCGATTGACCGGGTCGACGGTCTACAAATCACGATTCGGGGTGTAACCAGCTCCGACAACACTGAGAAGGGCGATCCATCAGCGGCCTTTTTACTGAACGGTGTTTACATCGCAAGACCGCAGGCTCAGGAAGTTTCTTTTTTTGATATTGATCGGGTAGAAGTTCTGCGTGGCCCACAAGGTACTCTTTATGGCCGGAACACAACTGCTGGTGTCGTCAATATCATCGCAGCGAAACCAAGAGATGATTTCGAAGCGAATTTCAATACGGCCTATGGCAATTTCGGCAATATGCAAACAAATGCGATGGTGAACGTGCCGGTCAACGATAAAGTTGCAGTACGTGCCGCGATTAACATCGACCAGCGGGACAGTTTTATCGAGGATGTATCAGGTTCTGGTTATGATCTGGACAAGTTTAAAAACGATAAATCAGCCCGGATTAGCACTCTGTTCCATCTGACAGAAGATGCTGACTGGCTGGTGATGCTGGACTACACCAGCATGACTGGTAAACCTCACAACACGGTACTGAGTTCAAATTTCTATCAATTTCCATTCGTGGCAGCGGAAGACGGGAAACGGGGCGTAGACCCGGTGTTTCTTGACCGTAGTTCAGATGAAAGACGTCAGCTGACTTACAAGCTTGCACAGCAACCGAGCATGGATAACAGTACATGGGGTTTACATTCCGAACTGGACTGGCATCTGAATGATGAATTGACGTTGTCATATTTGGCGTCATATCGGGAGTTTGAACGCGACGAAATCACAACAACCTTGATTGGTCGTACTGCCGACGATTCAATTCTTGCGGCACGTTCAACTTGGCAAGCGAATTATGAGCAAACCTCGCATGAGCTGGGACT
Organism: uncultured Cellvibrio sp.; assembly: GCA_946482345.1. The sequence goes on along the minus strand of CAMLRJ010000071.1, from coordinate 6,676 downwards.
TGCCTATGACATTGGACACTTCCAGTGGCAAGGCGGTGCATACTATTTTAAAGAAGAGTCAGGTCTGGCACTGGTACTGACTGGATTCGTGAATCCTACTCCAAACCAACCTGGCTACATTTTTGGTTTCCCTCAGGACCCAACGATTGCCAAATCCCTTGCATTCTTCACTCAGGGTACATATCACTTATCTGATGAGCTACGGGCAACTGTTGGCTTACGGCAAACAGAAGACCAAAAATCTCGGTTTGGCGCCACAATTATTCACAAAAATCTGGATGAACCAGTGGCCTTTATGGAGAACGGCCTGGATTCATTGAACCTCGCGGATCGGACTTACAAAAAACTAACCTGGAAAGCAGGTCTTGATTACGATCTGGCTGATGATGTTTTGTTATATGGCAGTGTCTCTACCGGATACAAAGCGGGTGGTTTCAACGATGGTTGTACCGCTGAGCAACAAAGCTGCTTATCACCCCGTCCGGAATCAGCGATCTACTATGACCCTGAGACTTTGACTGCCTATGAAGTGGGCGTGAAAAGTCGTCCACTTGAACGAGTCATGCTGAACGCCAACTTGTTCCACTATGACTACAAGGATCTGCAGCTGAGCCAGGTTGGTAGCCTCTGTGGTGGTCCTTGCACTATCACTACCAACGCGGCTGCAGCGCTGATTGATGGCCTTGAATTAGAGAGCATCTATCGTCCAACAGATGCGCACAAGTTCACAGGCTCTTTAACGTTGCTGGATGCCCGTTATGACGATTATCTGGTGAAAGAAGGTGTCAATTTTGCCGGAGAACAATTAGCTCGCTCGCCAGATTGGGTGTTCACCGCTGGATATCAATATACCCATGAACTGCCTGATGGTGCTGCAGTTGAACTCGCCGTCAGTTCCAAATTCAGTGAGAAGTATTACATCTATTCCAATCAGTTGTTCGCTCAATTCATGCAGCCAAGCTATCACAAAACAGATGTAACTCTGACCTACAACTCGGCCGATGCCAGTTGGTATGCACAGCTGTACGGTAAAAATCTGGAAGATGAAATCACTGTGTCAGGTTCTGCTCTGGCGCCGGGCTATCCGGGGGCCAGTGACGGGAACCTTAACTTTGCAGATCCGCGTTTGGTCGGTGTTCGATTCGGTATGTCTTTCTAACCATGTGCTCAGCCCGGTGTAGTTCCTATACCGGGTTTTTTAAGGATCCATTACGATGAAATCTGGCTTCAAGTATACGCCTATGCTGGTACTGATGTGCTCTGCGTTAGGGTGTAGCAAAACAACTCCACAATTAGATCCGGTACCTGATTCGAGTGTCCCTTTTTATGATTTGAATAGAAATGGTTCGATGGAGCCGTATGAGAATCAGAGTTTGAGCGAAAAGGACCGTATCACTGATTTAATCAGCCGAATGACTTTGGAAGAAAAAATTTTATTGGTTACAGGTACCGGTATCAATCTGACGAACGTCAGTGGTTCGAGTAAAGTACCAGGTGCAGCCGGCTCAACTCACGCTATTGAGCGCCTCGGTATTCCATCTATCACGTTAGCCGATGGTCCAGCTGGACTTAGAATCTCGCCAACCAGGCCAGACGATGCCAATACCTATTACGCCACAGCATTTCCAATCGCCACAGTTCTCTCTTCCAGTTGGGACCGCGCTTTGCTCACCGAGGTAGGTAAAGCGATGGGGGAAGAAGTCAGAGAATATGGCGTGGATGTATTTTTAGCTCCGGGTATGAATCTACAGTACAACCCATTAGGTGGCCGAAACTTCGAGTACTATTCGGAAGATCCTTTGCTCAGTGGCTCTCTTGCAGCAGCCATGGTCAATGGCGTGGAGTCACAAGGTGTAGGCGCAACCATTAAGCATTTTGCAGTGAATAATGCCGAGACGAGCAGAATGCTTTTGAACTCGGTAGTGAGTGAGCGTGCGCTTCGAGAAATTTATCTCCGCAGTTTTGAGATTGCCGTCAAAGAAACAAAACCCTGGGCTGTGATGAGTTCGTACAACAAAATCAATGGTATATATACATCGCAGGACAAACAGTTACTGACAAGCCTACTTCGTGACGAATGGGGTTTTGATGGTTTGGTCATGACGGACTGGTTTGGTGGTGATAGCGCTCGCGCGCAATTGAAAGCCGGCAATGATTTATTGATGCCGGGCCGAGTCCACGAAAGAGAAGATATTCAAGCGGCAATAAGATCGGGTGATCTGTCAAACGAAGAATTAAATCGCAACTTAACCAATATATTGTCTGTGATTTTTAAAACGCCAACCTTCCAACGATACCAATACAGTAACAAACCTAAACTCATCGATAATGCCAAAATTGCACGAACCGCAGCAGCCGAAGGTATTGTGTTGCTCAAAAATGAGCAACAGACGTTGCCGCTGGCTGCGTCTGTGAAAACTATCGCAGCGTTTGGCAATACGTCTTACGATTTTATCTCTGGTGGTTCAGGTAGCGGCGATGTGAATGAAGCTTATACCGTTTCAATGGTGCAAGGCTTTGAAAGTAGTAACCTCAAAGTTGATCAGGAGCTGCAGACCCGGTACGAGCAGCACATCAAAGTAGAGAAAGCGAAGCTTCCGAAAAAGCGCTACTTTTTTGAATTACTGCCGCCTATTCCTGAATTGTCTTTGGATGAATTACTGATCAAGCGAAAAGCCATGGAATCTGATATCGCAGTGATCACCATTGGTCGGAATTCCGGAGAATTCCAGGACCGAAAAGTTGAAGGTGACTTTGCGCTAACAGACATGGAGCTGCAGCTTATCCAACGTGTTTCCTCGGCATTTAAGAAGCAAGACAAAAAAGTCGTTCTTATTCTGAATATTGGTAATGTCGTAGAGACCGCTAGTTGGCGTGAGCAAGTTGATGCCATTGTTTTACCGTGGCAAGGCGGCCAGGAAGCAGGAAATGCCGTCGTTGATGTACTGACAGGAAAAGTGAATCCGTCCGGCAAGTTACCTGTAACTTTTCCACTCGCTTATGCCGATGTTTCATCCTCAGCTTTCTTTCCCGGGATCCCTGAATCTGATGATGTTGTGATGGACGCTTACCTAAATATGCCTCGAGGAAAAATAACGAACATGACTCATTCCGACGGGATCTATGTCGGATACCGTTATTACGAGGGTTTTGCCAAACCTGTCGCATATCCATTTGGTTACGGATTGTCATACACCGATTTTGCTTATGGAGATCCTAAAGTAAATGCGAAATCCTTCGCCGGTGATTTAACTGTTGAAATGGCAGTAACAAATACCGGCAAGGTTGCCGGCAAAGAAGTTGTCCAACTCTATTTGACCGCGCCTCAAGGTGATTTAGAAAAACCTCTGAAGGAGTTAAAGGGGTTTGCAAAAACCCGTCTGTTAGCGCCGGGTGAAACTGACATCTTATCTTTCGTCATCAAAGCGGAGCATCTTGCATCGTTCTCTGAAGCAAAAAGTGCTTGGATTGCCGCGGCTGGCGAATATCAGATAAAGCTCGCGGCCTCCTCGGCTTCTGAAGGGAAATCCGTGCGCTTCATGCTAGCTAAGGAGCTTGAAGTGCAGACCGTTCAGGTCCGTATGCAGCCTGCTCGAAGCGTGAAAGAGCTCAGCCGGTCAAATCCTTAATTAATCGTTCAGGGGGCTCGATGAGCCCCCAACTTCAAGCATGTTGTCTTTTACAAGGTGTCGCAGTGATCACGCCGAAAATCGGATCTGAGTCTACTCAGTCACTCCAACCTGAATTATCTCAATCGTCAACAGGGCTTAGTTACCCTCTAGCGCTGACGGCGCTGACGACTCTCTTTTTCCTATGGGGTTTTGTCACAAGCTTTAATGACATCCTGATCCCACATCTCAAAGCTGTTTTTTCATTGAATTATGCTCAGGCTATGGCGGTCAACATGGCATTTTTTGGTGCTTATGCGTTGGTCTCTTACCCGGCTAGCATTCAGATAAAAAAACTAGGTTACCAAGCAGGCTTAGTTGCAGGTTTGTTGGTCTCAGCATTTGGCGCTTTACTGTTTGCCTGGACTGCGACCCATCTTTCTTATCCTCTGACATTGGCAGCTCTGTTTATTTTGGCTTCTGGGATCACAATGCTGCAGGTCGCTGCCAATCCATATGTTATTTGTTTGGGGAGCGCTGATTCTGCGTCTACTCGCTTAACTATGACCCAAGCTTTTAACTCCCTCGGCACAACGATAGCTCCAGCTGTTGGCGCGCTATTGATTCTGAGTCAGATAGGGACTTCAGAAACTGGCGTTGCTTTGACCAGTTCAGCAGTCAATCTCGCAGAAAAAGCGGCTAAAGTACAAATCCCGTACCTTGCTCTAGTAGGACTATTGTTTGCGCTTGCCATCTTGTTTAGTTGGCTAAAACTACCAAAGGTTCAACAGCATCAAGAGAACAAACCGACAGGTATCAGAACCGTGCTAAAACATCGGCATTTGTCTTTAGGCGTTATTGCAATCTTTGTATACGTGGGGGCCGAGGTTGGAATTGGCAGTTTTATGGTCAATTACTTTTCTGACCCAGCTATTGCCGGTCTGACTGAACATCAAGCAGCGCAATATGTCAGCTTGTACTGGGGCGGAGCGTTGCTTGGACGTTTTCTTGGGCTACCGCTACTGCACAAATTTAAACCATCTCAGGTACTGAAATGGAATGCGATTGCTGCTGCAATTTTTCTGTTAATCAGCATGAATAGCGCTGGTCCCATTGCACTCTATAGCCTCATATTAGTCGGCCTCTTTAACTCGATTATGTTTCCGACAATCTTCAGTCTTGCTCTGGAAAAGCTGGGGGTACTGGCAAGCCAAGGGGCTGGTCTACTGTGCGTTGCTATCGTTGGTGGCGCAATAATGCCGATGCTGCAAGGGCTTTATGCAGACCAGGCTGGGGTTCAGTTGTCGTTTGTGGTCCCTTTCCTGTGTTATTTGTATATTGTCTATTATGGCCACTCAGGCTACAAAGTTGAGCATCGTGTTTGCTCCCAACAAAGTGAATCGTAAGTGAAGAAACTGGCTGCTTGCCTGATATGGTTATTCCCATTATGGTTGCAGCCTGATTCTGTTGATTTAGTAATGGACTGTATTTCTCGATGAGTAGAGCGACTATCGGCGACGTTGCTAAGCAAGCTGGCGTTTCAAAGAAAACTGTTTCCAGGGTTTTAAACAATGAACCAGGTGTAAAAGCAGAAACATTCACGCAAGTGATGGCTGCCATTGAGCATCTGGGGTACAAACCTGATTTAAGCGCCCGCAGACTTCGTAAAGGCCAGTCGTTTTTACTGGCTATTCTTTATCCCGATGCCGGCGAGCATTCAGATCCTTATGTGAACGCTTTACTTCGTGGTGCACTTAACGGATGCGACAAGTTTGGTTATGACCTGCTACTGCGTCCCATACCTCCATCGGCCGATGCGTTGGTTGAATTAGTCAGCAATTTTATCGATCGGACTCAGGTCGACGGGCTTATCATTTCGCCACCGACTTGTGATGATCCACAAATTTTGGCGTACCTTGCGTCACAGAATATTCCTTACGTACGGATCTCTCCCAAAGACCCCTCAGGTAATGCAGATGTTTTGACGAATGAAGTTTGCGCTAGCAAAGATGCTATCAACACATTGATTTCTCAAGGACATCAACGGATTGCAATAGTGAATCCTCTCTGCGCTCACGGGGCTGGGATATGGCGCAGTCAGGGCTTTAAAGAAGCAATGAGGGAGAATGGGATCGAGGTAAAGCCGGAATATGTACTCGAAACAACTGTAGATGATCATCTGGAAAAAAACATCAGAAAACTGCTGAGTCTGGAAGAAAGGCCAAGCGCGATTTTTGCGGTTAACGATAGCTACGCAGCGATAGTTTATCGCGTTGCTTACCAACTTGGTATTGTCATTCCTCATCAACTGTCGGTTCTGGGATTTGATGATGCCCCATTGGCTCAGCACTTGTGGCCACCTCTTACTTCGATTCGCCAACCCATTATCGGACTGGCGGAACAGGCCGTTGAAGTTCTGGTAAAACATCAGCTAGAGGGGAGAGAACTCAGCGCCGAACAGTTACAGTGTCAACTGATACAACGAAGTTCAATAGCCCCTCACTGGAAGTTGAGCTGAGGGAATATCCTGAAATTCTATATCAGGTAACGAACTTAATTGTTCAGACATTTCTGGCAACAATATGGCATCACGCTAAATAGTCAAAATTGACCATGACTGGTAATTTGTTACTTCCTTTTGTCGACGTGCATGTCTACTGGCCCGTTGAATTTGCCCCTTTATTAGAAATTAGTTGCTTGCTGGGTTCAGGAAAAACCGAATGACTGAAACTTAAGGCAAAGCAGAAATTCGTTTTGTCGATATAGCCTGTTCAAAAAGACTGCTTTTCGCTCTTAGCAGTCGCTCAAGCCACTGGATGATTACTGAAGTTAGTGGTTACGTGAAAGTGGAACGGGTGGTAAGCCGCGAGTGATCGTGGTGGTAAATTGTGGTGATTTTTTACACTTGCCTTCGTAACGTGCCATAAAAAATCAAAATTCAGTTGCTGAGCCCAAACACTGGCAAAAAACGAGCAGAAGTCAAAAATAACGCGTTTCGCGGAGGCACTAAAACTTGGTGGGCACAATCAAGGCACAATTGGGGCACAATAAATAAAAAAACCACTTGA
>CAMLRJ010000070.1 GCA_946482345.1 uncultured Cellvibrio sp. | reverse complement strand
GCGCATCGTCGAAAGGGTTATTAAACTTGCCCAAACGCTGCCTTTGGCCTATCTTGAAGCTGATAACCCTAAACTTGATAACTGTAGGATATTTCCATGCTAGAAAATTGTAAAAGTGCCAGAGAACGTTGGGGCGGCGTGAACGATATTATTGATCGTTGGTTGGAAGAACGTCAGCAATTATTGGTCAAGTACTGTGCGCTTAGCAGTGTGGAGTCAGCAAGTTTATCCAGCGAACAGCGTGGGGAAATGTTGAAGGAAGTCTGTCAGATATTGGTGGATTATGTTTCCGCCGGTCATTTTGAAATTTACGATCAACTGATTAAGGAAGGCCGCGAGTTTGAAGATAAAGAAGCCCTTCAGGAAGCCGGTGCCCTCTACACCTCTATCGATAAAACAACCGAAAAACTGCTCGATTTTAACGACAAATACCTCGAAACCGACGACCTGAGCAGTATCGATACCGATTTGTCCCGTCTGGGCGAAACCCTCGAAACCCGTTTTGCTGCAGAAGACCGAATGATTGCGGTATTGCATACATCCCATCGGGATCTGGTTGTTTGATAATTTATTTTTGATTCTCCTATAATTCTGTCGCTACTCTTCAGAACCCCCCCAAGGGGCGAAGAGTATCGGCACCAGGGTTGGGGCCTTAATCCAGACACCTTAACCTGATAAGAATGTTTAATGTATAGCGACCATCCTGCTGATAAATTCCTTCGACGTTTTTATTGTTATCTATTGATTACATTTTTGTATGCTATGCCAGTGTTTGCGTTGGAAAAACCGGCGCAATCTTCTGCAGAGATTCAATCCCCGCCAGAAATTCTTTTTCCTATACCCATGTTAAATACACCGGAAATAATTTCGCCGCATTATATCTTCGGAGATGCGCTTTATTTTGTGCCGGAATTTGAAAAATATATTGCATCCAAAATTGCACCTAATGTGCCTGCCGTTGCAATTGCGGTTGTTGCTAATGGAGAAGTGAAATCCTTGCGGGTTTGGGGCGTCAAGAAAATGGGTAGCAATGAAAAAGTGACGCCGGATAGTATATTTCGTCTTGCATCGGTTTCGAAAACCTTGGCATCTACGGCGGCAGCTATATTGGTCAATCAAGGTAAAATCCGTTGGGATACATCGGTGTTGTCGTTATTGCCAGGCGTGAAATTTAAAAATAATCAATACGGTCAATTGTTGACACTGAAGCATATTTTGGCGCAATCAACCGGTTTGCCCAAACATGCCGCCAGCAGTTCTATCGAAGCAGATAAATCCTATGGTGAAGCAGTGAAGGGTTTGCGCAGTTCAAGATTTTTATGTGCGCCGGGCCGATGCTACGCCTACCAAAATGTTACATTCAGTTTGGTCGGTGATATGATGGAAAAAAAATCCGGTGAAACCTTTGAACAATTTGTAAAACATTATTTGTTTGATCCTTTAGGGATGAAAAATGCTTCTTACGGATTGAATGGATATCTGGCGACACCGAATCGAACAGCGCCGCATATTCGTCGAAGAAAATCCTGGGTGATGGCAGATGTAACAGAAAACTATTATCGCATCGCGCCAGCAGCCGGAGCCAATGCCAGCATTGCAGATATGAGCCAATTCCTGCTGGCGCAATTGGGGCGTCGGCAAGAGATATTACCCGAGTTGGTATTAAATCAGCTGCACGCACGCATTACGGAAAATACGCCGGTACAAAATCATTATTCATCACGACAAGGTGTTTACAACACCGCTTATGGTTTGGGTTGGCGAGTATTTGATTACGGGCCACATAAAAACTTTGTACATCATGGTGGATGGGTCAAGGGATATCGATCAGAAATTGTTTTTAATCGCGATTTGCAAATTGGTATGGTGTTTTTAACCAATAGTGAAACCCGCCTTGCGCGCGATGTTATTTTCAAATTTCTGGATATGCATGAACGCGCATACAAAGCAGCAGATCATATTGCAAAATAAAAATCGCCCAATTATTGGAGCAGTATAATGAAACATTATTTTCATCCGACAACCTGGATGGCAGCTCTGGATGAAGTGGATCAGGATAAAAATTCCTATTCCATGTCGCGCGCGCAGGCTTTGCGGCGAACATTGATTACGTTGGCGGGAGTTTCGGTCAGTTTATTGTTTTTGCACTATGCAAAATACTCATCCAGTTTCTATGTTTTTTTATCGTTTATCGAATCTGTTTTTAATTTTCCCGATAATTATTTCTCGCAATGGCTGGATCAAACCCTGTGGAAAAAATTAATCGAATTCGGGTGGTGGACCAGCTGTCATTTGTTGGCATTTGTTGTGTTGCCCTGGATTCTTATCCGCTATTTCTTTAAAGAATCTATAGTGAATTTTGGCTGGCGATGGCAGCAAACACATCAACACTGGGCTGGCTATGTTTGTTTGTTGATGCCTATCTTGTGTTTTGTTTATATTGCTAGTTTGGGTGATGAATTTGTCCATCACTATCCTTTTTACAAATTAACCAGTCGCAGTTATCTGGATTTTATATTGTGGGAAATTCTGTATTTGACCCAGTTTGTTTGTCTGGAATTTTTCTTCCGTGGATTTTTTTTGCATGCGCTGAGGCCTGCATTGGGCGCCAATGCAATCTGGATTATGTGTGTGCCTTATATGATGATTCATTTGCCAAAGTTATGGCCTGAAGCGACGGGAGCAATATTGTTCGGATTTTTTCTGGGCATATTGGCTATGCGTTCGCGTAGCATCTGGGGAGGTGTTCTGGTTCACGCCGGTGTCGCATTGAGTATGGACATAGCGGCAATATTAAGAACCGGCAGTTTACCGACGCAATTTTTCCCCTGGTAATGCGCGCGGTTTTTCTGAAAAGTTGGTCTAGACTTGGTTAACCGGGATTCGCAGAAGCCTTTTATTGTTCGAAACGCTTGATCCAAAGCGCCAAACTTTTGATGTGGAGCACGAAACCTTTGATGCAAAGCACGAAACTGGGCCCTGCTATTTCCCAATCGTTATTAACATGGAGTAGAATCCAGTGACTTAACTATTACAAATTACAAAAAATTATGCAGGGAATGTTTTAGCATTTGCCGAGTCCAATCCGGCGGTGTGGGCAAGTCAAGCGGAAATCCGAATAAGATGTCAATAAACAGTCAACAAGTCATGTCGTCCATCAATCTGGGCCAATTAGAGGCTCGATTAAAACCAGTGTTTCAATTCCTGGCCAGAATTCCATTGGATGTTTGGCAACGAATTGTGCGTGTGCTTTTGGTTATTTGGCTGGCAAGTGTGTTGGCGCAAATGGTCTGGATGCTCATCCCAAAACCAGCAATTCCACCGGCCAAAGTTGAAACCTCTGTTTCTGGCCCGCAAGTTTCACTGTCACAACCCAATACAATCGACATAGATAAACTCAAGACGGCAACACCATTTGGTGATGCTGCAGTTGCTCCTGTTGCTGATGCCCAGCCGGAACCCAACATTGATACCCAGGATCTTGCGGACACCCAACTGAATTTGATTTTGCGAGGGTTGGTTTACAGTAATGATGAGAAAGTGGCGCGCGCTGTAATCGCCACTAATGACAGGCAAGAAGTGTTTGCGGTTGGGGATCCTATCCCGGTTGGTAATAATGTCACCCTTGCAAAAATTCTCGCTGACAGGGTGATTATTAATAACAACGGCAGAAACGAATCCCTGTGGCTCTTTAAGGATGACCCCAACGCACCGAAGATGACCAGCTTTTCAGCGCCGCCAAATCCGTCAATTGATAATCCACCGGGCGCAAGACCTCCAATCTCTTATACGCCACCTCAAAATATGGCGCCATCAGGCAATGATATGGCGCAGATGGGTAATACCTTGTCAGATGTGGTGGCAATGAGTATTCATCGGGAAAATGGTCAAATAGTCGGTTACAAGATTCGTCCGGGTCGCAATGCGGAAATGTTCAATAGTCTGGGTCTTCAGCCTGAAGACATAGTGACAGCCGTGAATGGAATGCCATTGAATAATCCCGGCAAAATCATGGAAATTTATCGCAGTATGGGCAGTGCTACCTCCGCAAATTTGCAGATTTTGCGTAACGGCGGCACAGTAAATCTTGATATATCTCTCAATCGTTAACTGAGGAAGTTCAGTGAAATCTGTTAAATATAAATTGTTATGGATATCGGTGTTGGTGGCTGGTTTGATGAGCTCGCAAGCATTTGCGCAACCTGCCGGTATTCAACCTGGACAAAATGAACAGGGCGAACAAGTCTGGTCGGTGAATTTTAATGATACCGATGTACAGGAAGTTATTAAGATAATCGCCGGCATTACAGGCAAAAGCATCATTATTGATCCTAAGGTGCGTGGCCCGATCAAAGTGATTAACACGCGTCCATTAACTGCAAAAGAAGTTTACGAATTGTTTCTGGCATCACTGGATGTCAATGGGTTTACGGCAGTTGAGAGCGGTAATATTGTTCGTATAGTGGCCAACCGTGATGCACGACAGTTGCCCATCCCCACAGAAGCCGAAGCTTCGGAGAATGACGATCTCTATATCACTCAGGTAATCCCTTTGAAGTACACCAGTGCTTCCAAAATACTGGCAGCGATTCGCCCGCTTTCACCACAGTATGCACATATGACTGTGTATGAACCCAGTAATGCCATCATCCTGACCGATACTCGTGCCAACGCAATACGTATGAGTGAGCTGATCAAAAAACTGGATCGTATCGGTTCTACCAACACTGATGTTGTTCCGCTTCGTTATGCTAACGCTACCGATATTGTCGCCATGATCGGACAACTGGAAAAACCTGATCCTGCTCGCGGCATAGCAACTGCACCCCCGGTGATTGTGGCTGACAAACGAACCAACGCTGTGGTGATCAGTGGTGATGATCTTTCCCGCAAGCGCATCAAGCTATTAATTGAAGACCTGGACAGACCTCAGGCGCGAAACAGTAACGTGAGGGTTGTTTACCTCAACTATGCCAAAGCGGAAGATGTTGCCAAAGTGCTGACAGGGATGATGCAGGGCATAGCCCCAAGAGCGGCGGATCCTAACGCGCCTAATGCCACCCAACCCAGCGTTCAGGCAGATGAAGCCACCAATTCGGTGTTGATCAGTGCGGATGTGGATACCATGGACAGCCTGTTGTCTGTGGTTGAAAGGCTGGATATCCGTCGTGCCCAGGTTCTTATTGAGGCGATCATCGTTGAAATACAAGATACCAACGGTACTGATTTGGGTATTGAGTGGATGTACCGCGATGATAAGTATGGGTTTGGCTCCAACTCCAATGACGGCACAATAGGCGCCGTGGGCGCTGCAGCCATAGCCGCCAGCGATGAAAATGCAACTCAGGAGGACAGGGATGCTGCTTTGTTAAATCTGGCTGCCAGTGCTTCCAAAATCACCGGTCAGGTTTTTGGCATAGGTCGTCTTGGCAGTCGAACAGACTTTCTGGGTGTTTTGAAAATGCTGCAGACCAATAGTTCAAGCAATATTTTGTCTACACCCAATCTGCTGACAACAGACAACACCGAGGCCTCTATCAGCGTGGGTCAAAACGTACCTTTTGCGACAGGTTCTTATACAGGTGCCGGTAACACGGCGGGTGGTGTGGCGGGAGGCGGATTCAGCAGCCCATTCAACACATTTGATCGAAAAGACATAGGTATCATCCTGAAAGTGACACCGCACCTTAATGAAGGTAATACGGTGGTACTGGACATAGAACAAGAAGTTTCCAGTGTGGCTGACCTGAACAGTGCCAGTGGTCTGATTACCAACAAGCGCGAGATCAAAACCCAGATTATGGCCAACGATGCACAAACGGTTGTTCTGGGTGGATTGATTAAAGATGATGTGCTGACGGGTGAAAAGCGCGTTCCCATACTGGGTAGCATCCCGATTCTGGGTCATCTGTTCCGCAGCCAGTCTTCCAAGAAAGTGAAAACCAATCTGCTGGTGTTTATTCGCCCGACCATTATCCGTGAAGATCGCATATTGACCGGGGCAACAGCTGAAAAATACCGTGAAATCCGTCAGGCACAGCTGGAGCATCGCGAGAATTCGGGCTTGTTGCTTTGGGAAAAAGATATGCCTGTAATCCCGGAGTGGGAAGAAGTGAATAAACCCCTGTACGACTTGTCAAAAGACAAACCCGCGGATGGTAAGGAATAACTGTGAACGAACAGCTTCAAGTCGATCCGGCACCTGTTGAATCGCCCCGACGCGAGCGTTTGCCTTTTGCGTTTGCATCGGAATACGGGGTGATGTTGGAATCAACAGAACCAGAGGCCTACAGTCGTCCGGTGGTGTTGCATAAGCCGGGCATAGGGTTGAATACTCTGCTGGAGTTGCAGCGTCATCTGGGTTGCGAATTCAAACTGGAAGAAATGCCTGCCGATGATTTCCAGAAGCGCCTGACTCGCGAATACCAAAGTGGCGATGGCGCGGCCCAGCGTGCTGCTGAGGATCTGGGTAATGAATTTGATTTGTCTTCTCTAGCTGATGACCTTGCCGATCGCACAGACTTGCTGGCTGGCGATGACGACGCCCCGATTATCCGTTTGATCAATGCCATATTGTCCCAAGCCGTTCGCGAAGGGGCATCGGATATTCACGTTGAACCATTCGAAGATCGCGTATCGGTTCGCTTCCGTATCGACGGTGTTTTGAGTGAAGTGCTCTCGCCCAAAGCTGAGCTGGCCCCTGTTCTGGTTTCGCGGATCAAGGTAATGGCACGTTTGGATATTGCTGAAAAACGTCTGCCACAAGATGGTCGTATCACGGTTCGATTGGCAGGCCATGCGGTTGATATCCGTGTGTCCACCCTGCCCTCGGCTTTCGGTGAACGTATCGTTATGCGTTTGCTTGATCAGGCGGCGGGTGCTTTGAAACTTGAACAGTTGCGTATGCCTGCCGAGGTTCAGGAACGTTTCGACAAAAACCTGAACAAACCTCACGGCATTATTTTGGTAACAGGGCCTACCGGATCGGGTAAAACCACAACACTTTATGCGGGGTTGAGTCACATCAATTCGCGCAGCCGCAACATTATGACGATCGAAGATCCGGTCGAATATTTGTTGCCGGGTATTGGCCAGACACAGGTCAATCCAAAAGTTGAAATGACCTTTGCCCGCGGCTTGCGCGCTATTTTGCGTCAAGACCCTGATGTGGTGATGATCGGTGAGATTCGTGATGCTGAAACAGCAGAGATTGCCATTCAAGCTTCTTTGACGGGCCACCTAGTGTTGTCAACTTTGCACACCAACACGGCGATTGGTGCGGTATTGCGTTTGAAAGATATGGGCGTTGAACCTTTCCTTTTGGCGTCAAGCCTTGAGGTGGTAATGGCGCAGCGTCTTGTGCGTGTTCTCTGCAACCATTGCAAACAAAGCTACATTCCTGAAGACCATGAGCGCGATATGCTCAAATTGCCTGCCAATACACCCATCTACAAGGCTATGGGTTGCCAGCACTGCAATATGCAAGGTTACAAAGGGCGTAAGGCAATTTATGAATTGATTGAAATTAACGAACGCATTCGCCACTTGATTCACGAACATGCCAGCGAACAGGATTTATTGGCCGAAGCCCGCAAACATAGTCAGTCTATGAGTGACGATGGACGCCAGTCAGTGCTCGATGGCATCACCACTATAGAAGAAGTCTTGCGTGTTACCACGCAGCTTTAATACCCGGAATTGTTATGGCTGCCTACAGTTATAAAGCCCTGAATGAAGATGGAAAGACCGTTAAGGGTTTGCTTGAGGGCGACTCTGAACGTCATGTGCGCAGTTTGCTGCGAGCACAGAGGTTAAAACCTCTTGAAGTGGTCAGTGCCAGTGGTGTTGCTGACAAATCCGAAAACAGCAAAGAATCCATTTCCTTCTTTCCAAAACCCAAAGGCGGGAAGCTCAATACGCGCGAGCTCTGTATGGTCACCCGCCAGCTGGCGTCCCTCGTCAAGTCAGGGCTGCCTCTGGATGAAGCCTTGCACGCCTGTGCCAAACAAACCCAGAAAACAAAAGTCAAACGTGTCATCTTGCAAGTGCGCACAAAGGTGCTTGAGGGCTTCAGTCTGGCCCAGGCTTTGGGCGATAACCCTGCTGCTTTTGATGATATGTATCGGGCACTGGTGCGCGCTGGTGAAGGATCGGGTTATCTGAGCCAGGTTCTTGAGCGTTTGGCTGAATACACCCAATCCAGCCAGGTTTTGAAACAGCGCATCAAAATGGCAATGATTTATCCAATCGTGATGCTGATTGTCAGCCTTGGCGTCATCATCGGCATGATGGTATTTGTTGTGCCCGAGCTGACAGGCATTTTTGCCCAGAATAAAACCGAACTTCCCGCTCTAACCAAAGGTCTTATCGCCACCAGTAACTTTTTCGTGAACTACGGTTTATTCCTGTTGGTTGCGATAGTGGTGGCGGTATTTGGTTTCAAGCAGTATTTACGCAGTGAAAAAAACCAGCGCAAATGGGATGAGTTCAAGCTGAAATTACCGGTGCTGGGTGAACTTATCCAGCAAATCAACTCATCCCGGTTTGCGGCGACACTGAGTTTGTTATCCGCCAGTGGTGTTCCTCTGTTGCAATCTCTGGGTATTGCAAGTCAGGTGATGACCAATAAGATTCTGCAGGAAGCCTGTGAACAGGTTTCCAATACTGTTCGTGAAGGTGTGAGCCTGAGCCGTGCACTTGAGCAGGCCAAGTATTTCCCCCCGTTACTAATCCAATTGGTGGCATCCGGTGAGACCAATGGAACCTTGCCGCAGCAACTGGACAATGCTGCACGTGATCAGGAACGGGACTTGGAAATGATGTTAGGTGTTGCCATGAGCCTTTTGGAGCCGGCCACTATAGTGTTTATGGGTAGTGTAGTGGGCTTGATTGTAATGGCGGTGTTAACACCCATATTCCAGATGACCAAAATGGCGCATTAGCCGATTTAAACATGACGAGGATACAAAATGAAAAAAATGCTTAAACCTGTTGCCCGCGGTTTTACCCTGATTGAAATCATGGTCGTGGTGATTATTCTTGGTTTGTTGGCGAGCGTAGCTGTACCAACAGTGATGGATGCACTGAGTGAAGCCACTGTCAAAAAAGCCCGTGCTGATATGTCAGCCTTGCAAACCTCTCTAAAAATGTACCGCATGAGTAACTTTGCTTATCCAACGACTGAACAAGGCTTGGAAGCACTGGTCACCAAGCCAACGCTGGCACCTATTCCACGCAGTTACAGAAGCGGCGGCTATATTGAGAAATTACCTAAAGATCCATGGGGTAACGATTATCAATATACATCGCCAGGAGAAGGTCACGAGTACGACATTATTTCATTAGGTGGTGACGGTATTTCCGGTGGTGAAGGTGAAAATGCCGATTTGAGCGTATGGGACGAATAAAAACTCTCTCTGGCTCAACAACCAGCCGAGGGTTCACTTTACTCGAAGTCCTTGTCGTGGTGATTCTTATCGCTATGGGCGCAAGTATGATTTCAATTGCGATAGGCGGGGATCACTACGAAGAAGAAGCCCGAAAGGAAGCCGAGCAGTTTTTGTTAACGGGAAAATACCTGTCAGAACAAGCTGTATTTCGCGGTGAAACCTACGGGGCTTTTTTTTATCCACAGGATACCGATGACGGGCTGATCTGGTGTTATCTCTGGCAGCGTGTTCGTGATGCCCAATGGCAGCCTTTGGGGGAATTACCCGAGCGTTGCCTGCCTTATGGGTTTGAAGTGGAAATTTTTATTGATAAGCAACCTTGGGAATATGACGATTCCCAGGAACACCACGATCCGGTCATGGGGTTTTTCCCAAGCGGTGAAGGTTCTGCCAGTGTGGAACTGCGTATTT
Source organism: uncultured Cellvibrio sp. (assembly GCA_946482345.1). The sequence continues at coordinate 851 of CAMLRJ010000070.1, read as the reverse complement.
TTCGCGATGGTGATAACCAGCATGAACCCAGCGAAGAGTTGTTCCAGCTGGCTCCCACGGGCGAGCTGCGATGGGTGACAGAAGAAGAAAGACTGGAGCAAGAGAAGTGAAGCGGCCCGGTCGTGGTTTTACCCTGATCGAAGCGATGGTGGCACTCTTGATAGTGGCGGTGGCCTTGCCTGCCCTCTTATCTCTGGTGGTGTCGCAGATGGATGCTGCAGGTAGTATTCGTGAGACCAGCTACGCTTATTGGGTGGCTGAAAACCAGATGAATCGCTACAAGCTGTTACAACAACTCAAGCGTAAAAAAACCTTGCCCGATTACAAATTGCCAGAGAAAGAAGAGGGTAAAGACAAGATGTTGGGTCTGGAATGGCGTTGGCAGTTTACCAGCAAGGAAATGGATACGCTGGACGTAAAAGGTTTTATCCGAATTGAAGTCGCTGTTTGGTCAGCCAATGCGCCGGTATCGGTTACCGGCATTAATCAACCTGAACCTCTGGTGCGATTGGTAGGTTATGTCAGTGATCCGGCGTTACAACAAAACTGATCCTGTTATGGCAACTGGCTTCACCTTGCTTGAGGTGCTGGTGGCTATGGTGATCACGGCCATGATTGGCGTAATGGCATTCAAGTCCTTTGATGGAGCTGCGGCTGCATCAGAAGAGACCCAGAAGGTACTGGAAGAAATAAAACAGGTTGATTCAGTTTGGCAGTATCTTGGCAATGATCTTTTTCATGTGTTACCCATAAGTGACGCCAATACCCCTTTTGTTGCCCAGAGTCTCAAGAGTCGAGGCAAGGATTCCAGTCAAATGCTGTTGTTGTTCAAGCGAAATAACTGGGTGAAT
>CAMLRJ010000069.1 GCA_946482345.1 uncultured Cellvibrio sp. | reverse complement strand
GCCGGAAATAACGGCTTGTGATGCAATAATTGCAGCGAGAGTTGCAATCAGTAATGCGGGCCAAATTAATGTTTGCGGAAAAAGTTTATAGAATGGATTGGAAATCGCAGAGGGATCTGCCAATAAAAGCGCGCCCTGCCCCATATAATTTAATGCGAGTGATGGCAACACCAAATAAGTCCAGGCAATTTGAATTGGTTTGCGACCAAAATGGCCCATGTCCGCATAAAGTGCTTCAGCACCTGTAAGCGCCAATACAATTGCACCTATAGCCGCAAACACAAACCAACCGCGATCCAATAAAAAATTCCATGCGTGTAATGGATTGAGCGCTGCGAGAATTTTTGGCTCCGCCAAAATATGCGCAATACCTGATACCGCCAACATTAAAAACCAAATAGTGACTATGGGACCAAACACTTTTCCCATAGCACCTGTTCCGTATCGTTGAACCCAAAACAAACTGATCAGAATTGCCAGAGTAATAGGAACAACCAAAGGTTTTAGTGTGGGCGTTACTACTTCCAAACCTTCCATAGCACCCAGCACTGAAATGGCCGGTGTGATAATGCTGTCACCATAAAATAAAGTTGCGCCGAAAAGCCCAATACCTAATATCCAGCGTTTTAATATAGGACGGCCATTCGCTGTTTGCGCAGCCAAAGCCGTGAGCGCCAATGAACCACCTTCGCCGCGATTGTCAGCACGCAAAATTAACATCACATATTTAAATGTCACCACTAACATCAGCGCCCAAAAAATAGTGGAAATAGCACCGATTATATGAACATCATCCAGCGGAATTCCGGTTGCCGGTGCAAAAATTTCTTTCACAGTGTAAAGAGGACTGGTGCCTATATCGCCATAAACTACACCGATTGCTGCAAGGGTTAACGCAGCCAGAGATTGACGAACAGGTGTGGACTGGGATTGAGTGGAATTAACAGAAGCTGTAACTGACATAAACATTACCAGAGGTTATTGACACACTGGCAGTGTTATAAAAATAACATCAGGATCGCATAAGTTTTTTATTAGTTTTCAACATCCAATAAACGGTAACCAATTCCCGCTTCTGTTAATAATAATTCTGGTTGAGCTGGATTCACTTCCAGTTTCACACGCAGTTGTCCCATATAGAGTCGTAAATAATGCGTGTGTTCAACATACTCTTGCCCCCAAACATCTATCAATAATTGACGATGGGTAACCACTTGCCCGGCACTGCGTACCAAACGCGCCAACAAATTAAATTCAGTCGGAGTCAAATGAACTAAATTTCCGTCACGACTAACACGATGATGTACGAGATCAATAATAACGTCAGATTTTTCGTAATGCGTGATTGCAGGCCGCGACTGATTACCTCTGTGTCGCAAGGCAACGCGAATTCTCGCCAGCAATTCGCCGACACTAAAGGGTTTTACCAAATAATCATCAGCACCTGCATCCAACAAGTGAATTTTTTGCGCATCCACATCGCGCGCAGAAATCACAATCACAGCCGTAGAATGACGACGCCTGAGTTTATGCAAAAAATCACTGCCATCGCCATCAGGTAAACCCAGATCCAATAACACCAAATCAAAGGATGAATTTTTTATTTCAGCATCTATCAGACTTTGATTATAAATAGTCAGTGCCTCTGCAAGGCTAACCGCTGTTATCACCTGATAACCTTCCAGTTGTAATGCTTCACGCAGGGTAGTGCGTAATTCGCGATCATCTTCAATTAATAGCAAACGCATCGCCATCAAGACACCTCAATAGAATCCACCAAAGGTTGTGCAACCAACGGCAGACAACATTCAACACTGACTCGTGAATTTTCTGACTTAACAACAAGATCGCCACCATGCACACGCGCAATTGCCCGGCACAAAGCCAAACCCACTCCGGCACCTTGAATATAACGCTGATCACCGCGCTGAAAAGGTAAAAATAATTTTTCTATATTGGATGTATCAATAAACCCCTGATTGTGTACTGTTATCAAAACTGAGTTGTCTTTAATGTAAGCACATATTTCGATGCTCGAATCCATAGGACTATATTTAAATGCATTGTCGATGAGGTTATCCAACAATTGTGAAAGCAATAAGGAATCACCACGAATCAAGGGTAAATCAGACTCAACTTTTACAGTCAATCGGGAATAGTTTTTGTGGGTACGCAAACGATGCATTACACCACCAATAATTTCTTCAACCGATTCCCAATCCAAATGAATGTTGTTTTCAATAGTATCCAATCGTGCGAGTTGCAAAACGTTTTGTGTTAATCGCTGCAACCGCTCTGCTTCATTACCAATACTTTCTGCCAATTGTTGCCGTTGGGATTGCTGCATACGCTCACTTTGTTGAACCAGAGAAGATGCCGCACTCATAATAGTCGCAAGTGGCGTTCGATAATCGTGGGAAATTGCAGCGAGCAATGTGTTGCGCACTGATTGCACCTGCAGCTGATCACGCGCTTGTTGCTCTTGTACAAAACTCAAATGACGCTCCAGAGCGATTCCCATTTGATCACACAAGGCTTGAGCTTGAATGACATCATTTGTGTGTTGCACATTCACTTGATGTATTACCACCGAACCATAAGTCATTTTGCGACCACGCAGTGGTAAATATAAGTCCTGTAGTTCTTGATATCGACCTGTTGTCGGCCCTAATGATTGACCCGTGCGTAAACAATGCCACAAGGCATCCAACTGTTCGCGATCAATTTTTTGCACATCAATCGAATGAATGACTGCAGTCATATTATTTTCTGGCGGAAGTGTTTGTTTTAAAGCCATGTAATCTGAAGGCTGATCAATCACATCACGCAATTTTTTTTGCAACAAAGGTAAAAGCAGATAAGGATCATCAATATCACGCAGACTATCGCTCCATGAACGCAACAATTCCACTTCATCTGCATGCGCTTGCACTTCAAGGGATTTTTTTCGCAAGGAACTCATCAAACTGGCAATAATTAAATTCACCATCAGCATTACAAATAACAGCAATGCGTCTTGATGAAAATGAATAGCAAAAGTGCCACGCGGTGGTACAAATGCCCAATTAAATGCCATCAATGCAACCAAGCTGATTATCAAAGTGAATCCAACAGACAACCAAATAGCAGCAATCGCCGAAGTCAAAACCAAAATCACACCCAGATTGCCCAGCTCCAGATATCTATCCAAAAACCATAAAATAACCCAGCCTGATATCCAGACAATCAGACCAGGAACAGATGTAGAAAAGAAGGGAGACGGTTTCATCACATGAGCTTAGCAGTATCTTTATATGGAACCCATAAGGATTTTTCAAAAAATAATTCGCCGGAGCAATTTTTTAGAGAGTTTTGCACGAATCAAAATTAATCGTCATTCCTGCGAAGGCAGGAATCCAGCAGTTAAAAAATTTCAATGAAATCAAAGGCTGGATCCCTGCCTTCGCAGGGATGACGGGATAAAAATGGATTCGTGCAAAGGTCTCTTTTATTTTTAACCATTAAAATATTGATTTTTCTATGATTCAAGTTTCACTTGAAATCGTAAAGCCTGTACATATATAGTCGGCGACGTTTATTAGGCGCCAGAGGATAGATTATGACTAGATCATCAAAGAAAACCATAGCGTGCTATGGAGGTTTAGATGATGTGGAAAAAATTGCACCATGGAAAACCCGAAGCGTTATTTGTGCCAGATTATTCTTTATTTCACTATTTTTTATATTGTCGTCTTGTGCATGCATCTCGAAAACAGATTCCAAAATTTCTGCTCCCCTAGAAGAAGCCTCACTTTCTATTCTTCAAAATCCAGGCATTGAACATTTCAAATCAATGATGCTACTTGTGATTCAAGATCAAATGCCTGATGCAACCACACCACAACATTTTTTTGTAACAAAATATAAAGATGCAAATTCAACCATGTTTGTATTTTGGAAAGAAGGTCACTTGTTGTGGATGTTGACCCCAGGGGATGAGACCGAAGAGAGCTGGTTGAGTGTGCGATATCCAAGTGGTGGCCGATTACTTGATTTGCATACAGACGTTGTACCAGATGGCTCCGTTGGCTCAAGCACCTATTTAGTAAGCCAATCATGGACATCTGAACGTATTTATGATGCAGTAGTGAATGGTGATTTGATCACCTTGACGCCAAATAAAAATTCTATCGAAAAGTAACAACTCATACGGAAATTTCAATAATGGCCATGTTCACAAGTACCAATGATGTAAAAACCAAACTGACAACAATACAGCTACCAAAAGGTGATATTAAAAGAGTTTACTTGGTTGATGTAAAAGCTCGCATTTCAACAGATATTAGTTTAAAAGTAGGAGCAGGGATAAAGGCAACAATAAAATCCGCTCCTTTTGATGGCCCGAAGGGAATATGGGTAATTGATATTTCAGGCAACACAATTGGAAAAACTTCAATAGAGGCACATTTTAATGGATCAATTGTTGCTACAGCATCAGTTGATGTATTTGAAAAAGTCATAGTGACTTTTCCATTACCTAATACTGTCGAAGGAGCTTTAACCAGACTTTTTCTTGCCGAGAGCATTAACCCTAGCGATAAAAAATATAATGCCGACGAATCAAAGAAATCCATGATTTGGATGCGAAAGGTCATCGAGAATAGACTGTCTTCGAAAAAACCATCAATATTTAATGTGAAAGTCAGCCCGGGAAAATCTGTCACTATTAACGATATTATTAAAGCACCAAATCAATTTCATGGCTTTGAAAACTATCCTGAATTGAATGGGAAAATAAAAATAAACTTGAACAGCTTTGTTGACATTGCCAACAATTATAATCATCCGCTTCGAGAAAAATATCTTGCCTTTATACAAAAGGCCATCAATGCTTCATCACAAGATGCCCTAAGAGGATTTTTAGATCCCAGTCCAAAAGGGTTATACGGCTGGAAAACACAAGACTCCATACATCCAGGAGGGGACTTTAAGGTATACATGAATTTAGCAGGGCAAACTTTTTATACATTGAAGTAAAAAATTAATTTTCGAAATTAAAACCTTAATTTTTTCTATGACACCAGTTTATTTCGTTAAGTAATTTCTATGGGCATGTTAAAGTTGAATTGGCTCTTCAAGAATAAGTATTTCTGGCGTTTCTACTGAGTGCAACTTATTCAAAGTAGACTTGCCTGTAGCCGAAGACCAATACGTGCGCGCAGAACCCACTGAATTCCATGTGAATATGATATATAACACATTGTGCTTATCTGCCAGTACCGAAATACTAGCTGCCTTCATTCCAGCACTTTGCATTTCTGACTCGTTTTCCTTTAGACGATCAATAGATTCTTTAGGATAAGCGACGTTTACACGCACTAATACCATTGCCATTTTTACCCCTCTTTGTGTAAACGATGAACCGCTTTGCTCACTTAACGTTGTGTTCAACCGCAGTTTGTAAGTAGTGCATGCGATAAACCTTGCGCAGCAATTCGCTAAATGCGCCACTTACAAACTGTCGAGTGGAGGCGCGAAGCGCCGGAATGGTGTTGGAACACTTTGTTATGTTTCTTCTTTAATTTCTTTTTTTAGGCTTGCTACAAATTTAGCCCTTGCAACTGGCAATAAACTTGAGCTTTTTTCATCTGGTTTTGTAGAGTAAAGATTTAACAAAATTTCAAACATTTCTTTAGCATGAGTGTATGTTTCTTTTGTGGCTAATAATTCTATTTGTGACATTAAACCGTTTGGCCTTTTTAGTGCTTCGAAGTAATTATTTTTGTCTTTTAGAGATAATATTGCAGCAGTATTCACTTCGGCCAGATATTCGGCGCCAAGCTTTCTTAAGTCATCAATGTGTTGTTTTTTGAATTGATGCTTTAGTTCAAGAGATTTAAGTTTAAAGTTAGCTTTATAAGTAACATAGCTTCCAAGTACCACTCCAAGCACAGCTATTACAGCCGGCATTATTTTAGCCAATTCTTCAAGCATTATAATATTTCCATGTTTAACAACATAACAGATTAATAACCAGCACCGACTATATATCTCCTCAATGCACTATTTCAAGCATTAAACAGTGCGCCGCATTCGAAGGGAGCAGATCTTTTACAGAAAAAATAACATCGAATTCAAGCCTGCCGCCACGCACGCACGGCCTCCAGTGATAATTCGGAATAGGTGCTGCTTAAATCCCGGCCTTTATATTGGGAATTGCTTTTTTCAAGAATGGGGGCGGATTGGTGAATGTCGTGAGCTAATGTTGAGAGATATGCGTGGCCGCCTTCCTGGTAAGCGGCCAGTTCTTTGGCATTTAATTCAATCATGTAGCTGTATCCAAAAGCGCTATGATTACAATTGCAATCCAACAGGAATTTTCCCTGGTGCTCAAATAAAAACCATAGTTGGTTTTCGCAGTCGATAACTTTCATATGAATATACATCTAGGATATTAAGATCAAACTTTGTGTATCTGTGAAGTCCTATTACTTCATCCAAAAAACAATTCAATTACTATCACGCAAATCACCATCACAATACACATAAACAAAATGTTGAATCTCATCGATGGATCTCCGTTTATAGCTTTTATTGAAATCCGGATATTGAATTACTTTTCTGCAAAGTGATTTTATTCATCACTTTGCAGAAAGGTTCAGTGCAACATTATGTTTTCGAGGGTGGTTCCCAATTGGGGTATTTTGGATAGTCTCGTTCGAAATTGAAATCATGTAAAAATTCGGCATGATCTTTGTGTAATAAATGCAAAGTCGCATCGATTCCCAATCGTAACGCAGGTTCAGTCCATCCACCTTCAAGAGAAAAAGCTTCGCCAGCAAAATACAAATTGGATTCGTGACTGTGATTTTGATTGTATGTGAGCAACGCGTGATTTTCAACCCAGGTTCGCTGACGATACAATTTTGCGCAGCCACGTGCAGTGGGTTGATGTGACCAGTGAATGACGGCAGTTTGTGCGTGATCAACATAATCCGACATAGGCGGATAACCACATCGCACCAATAATGTATCCAATTCTTTCAAACAATAATTCACTAACTCCCTGTCATTTTGATCAGCCAATAATTTATTGGCATCATCTTCCCAGGTGTAACTGAGCAATACCACACCGGAATCTTTTATTGATGCCGTGTCCAGTGCGTACCCATAAATTCCTTGAAGCGGCGTATCCGTGCTGATCAACTGGGGAATAACTTTTTTTCCTTTCCCCGGCGTGTCTTCCCAGTAGCGTTGTTTCAGTGCGATGAATACCTTACAACTGGTAATCCAATGCGAACTCTTCATTGAATTAATAACAGTAAAAGGTAATTGTGTTTGCGGAAATCCGGAAAATGTTGTCGATAATTCCATTGCCCAGGTCGGCGCAGTCAGAATCACGGCATCGTAAATTCCTTCATGTGTTGAGGAGGTTATCTTGATTCTGTCATCCGCTTGTTTTTCAACTTTACTGACCGGACTCGACGCAAAAAGATGTAACCCGCGCTGATGTTTTTCTTTTAATGCATCGTAAAGTGAAATAGGTTTTTCACAGGAGTGATAATTGACTGGCAGATAAAATAAACATTCTGCAACTGATTGCACCCCCAAATAAGTCGGTGCAGGAATTTCTTTGCCATTGCTGTCCTTGAAGGCGTGGGCGTGATGCACACCGCCCACAAACACCCCTTCTTTATTAAAACGTCCCTGAATTAATTTATGTTTGGTTGCAAAACCAAACAACAACGTACGCATGGGATACAAACAGGAAATATCGTAAAATGCGCCCCAACTGCCATCACCCGCACCAATGGTGTAAAAAATTTCCGCTTCCTTTGCATTCATCCCCAAACCACCAAAATAGCCGGGATTTTTTTCATCGTAATGATCGATGCTGTCCAAAAAAACCAATTCACGGAAATTCATTTGCCAATAGTGAGACACAATTTGTTGCCAGAATGTCTCCCATTGCGGTGTACCGTAAACAGGTTTGACTTTGGAGAGAACTAAAGACGCAAAATCACTCCATTTTTTATTGACGATTTTCAAAATATCCGTTGGCGGTTCAGGAGCACCGGCTTTCCAGATCAATAATTCCGGGCGACCGGATGAGATCAGTGGATCAGGCCCCAATCCATCATTGATATAAATGCCGGTATCGGCAACATCACCACCCGGATCAGGAAAAGGTTGATAAGTTAATTCGAATTCTTTGACGTAATATCCCATTGCCGACGCCAACTCTGTACCCGTATCAAAAAATGGAATACGCATGGCGCCCATTTCAAATGTTGTGTATTGGCCTTTGACGGGACGGGAATAGAGGCGACCTGTGAGTCGATCCGACGCTTCGAATATATCAATCTGATGATAGCCACAACGGAATAATTCCCTGGCCGCAGTCAAACCAGCGGCGCCTGCTCCTACTATTGCAATGCGCAATTCCGGATTACGAGCCCTGGCTATGCCAGTGTCTTTCGCTTGGCTTAAAAGTTTGTGGAAATCAAAATTAAAATCCGCAGGATTCGGAAAACCCACACGCCAGTTTTGAATCACTTCTGATGGTTTTTCATCGGGGGCGTAACTGAACAAATTGGAATCAAGGCTTTTATGCAAACTCATTCATTAAACTCCAAATGCCAATAGATTATTGATATATGGGCTTGAGTATTGATGAGCAAATTGTTTTTGTCGGGATCAGTTTGGTATCAGTTTTTAGCTGTTTCCGAATCGGAAATATTTGGTACTTTTTGGTGCATGGATTCCCAATTTCCGCTCCAGCGTGAACGCAATTGTCGCAAGAACTCATGCCATTCCTGTGGACTGCGCCATTCCGGATAAGGTTGGGGGCGCACAGGTTTAGGCGAAGTCCAGACCACATGGTATTCACCATCAACGCCAACCTGCGCAACACGCACTTGCCGCCACACATGGTTATTGTGCTGATCAACAATTGCATCGCCACCCGGCCCCGCATGCCGTAACGATTTAAGCGCTTGCTTTACCAAAGTGCGATCAACACTTTGTGCTTTTTCAACCGCACCGGCCCAGAGGTAAACACCGACATAAGCAGATTCCATGTAACCGCCAATGCGTGAATGCTCGCCATAACGCTGGCGATAGGCACGCACAAACTGATTATTTTTTTCGTTATCAATATTTTGGAAATAATTGAATACCGTATAAATTCCCTGAGTGAGTTCAAGAGGAATGGCTTCCAGATCATCTTCGGACAACACCAGTGAAATAATCACCGTATCAATATTTGCCTGATGATATTGTTGCAAAAATGCAAAATTTCCATCGAGCCCGACAATCGTCAAAATAATCGCGTCCGGTTTTTTATCGATGATATCGGCAATCACTTTTGAAAAATCAATGGCGCCTAATGCTTCGTAATGTTCGCCAATGACTTCTCCGCCATTTTCAATAATTTTTTGTTTTACAATTTCATTAGTGACAAATGGGTACACATAATCAGAACCCACCAACATAATGCGCTCACATTTCAATACCTGTAACCAATCAACAGCCGGTAACGCCTGTTGGTTTACGGTTGGCCCCACGTAAATAATATGCGACGACGATTCTATGCCTTCATATTGAAAAGGATAAAAGAGCAAATGCTCCTGATCTTCAATTAAAGGCTTTACCCGTTTGCGGGATGATGAAGTCGAACAACCGAAAATAGCCGCAATTTCAGATTGTGTAATCAAATTGGCCGCTTGTTGTAAAAAACCGGATTCCGTCGATTGCCCATCCGCCAGTACCGCACGAATTTGCTTGCCCATTAAACCACCGGCAATATTGATCTCATCAATTGCCAGTAATGTTGCTTGCATAACACCTTTTTCCAGCTCTCTTAAAATACCTGTCTGGGAATGCAACACACCAACACTGATCGATGTTGAAATTGGATGCTGCAAACAACCGCTTTCATCAAGTGATGAAGGCCATGACTGGTCAAAAATAACCGACTGGCTCAGAATTTCGGGGGGTATGGTTAATTTATTATTGGCAGATTCTTTTATTGCCAGTTGTGCTTCGAGTGTATCCAGCGTTTTCAGGAGATGGCGAATATCAACGCCATAATATCGCGACAATTCCACTGCAATTCTACATAAGATGGGCTTACCTGTTTCAGCGCGCTTAATGGAAGCAATCGACACTTGAAAACATTTTTTTCGTAAATCATCCGCCAACTCTTCCTGACTCATCAAACGCATATGCCTTAATGTTTTTAATTTTTTTTCATTAAGAAATACTTTAGTCATTGCAACTCCATGCATCACCGGAAAATACCACCACTGGTATCCACCTGATACTGAAGTTACTTTTTTGATGAAAATTAAGATCAAACATTATTATGTTTTGAAAACTGGCGATTCATTATTGGATATACCTGGCACAAAAAACTTCTATTAAATCCATGCACCTTGTTTTATTAGCTGTTCGCAGTAGAACGACGCCACGTTAGACTCAGGCGAGAATGTTTTCAACAATTAATTGCGCAGAATGAGATTAATTGGCACCTGGATTTGTATTTTTTATAGCGCTCTGGCATTTAAAGAAAGGTTTATAACGTTTTTCTTAATAGCTGGCAAAAAAATGCCGCCAAAAAGGAATAACAACAGGATGATAATTCTCAACGCCTAAAAATTAAAATAACAATGCATAAACTATTAATGCAAATAATTGCGCCATCAAATAAAAGAGGAATAGCGCCGAATAAGCTCCTGCCCCGGTAG
>CAMLRJ010000068.1 GCA_946482345.1 uncultured Cellvibrio sp. | reverse complement strand
AATATTCATGAAACCTTCTCTTCTATGGCTTGCAGTCACTTTACTTTATGCCGATCTTGCAGTGGCAGTAGTTAGAGTTCATATCATTCTTTATGAGTAAAAAGCATGTCTTGGAATGAAGCAATGGGGAAGGTTAACTCACAACTAGAGAAAGCAAAAGAATTTCGTTATTTTGCTTTGTTGTCTACATTTATATTTTTTCTTGATTTTTGTTTAGTGGTTTTTCACAAAAGCCATATATCCATATTGTCTTACGCGAGCATGGCGAATGATTACAATATTGGTCAAATCATATTGTTTTTTGCGTTATTTACATTCTTCATGTCATTCGTTGTTCCATTGGTAAAATATTTGTTAATATTTTCTAGTGCACTATTGCCTTACACAGTAATTTCATTTTTCAGCAATGAGTCTCGGGAAAGAATAGATCCGAACGACTATTTTTATTTATCTCAACTTGAGCGTTACGCAATAAAAAATAACAATGCTATAGCTTACGAGTACTATAAATCCTTGACATCTGAAAAAGAGAAAGAAAATCAGCTTAACTATTTTTGCTTATCGCTGACAATTTCTATTTGTCTAAATTGTTATGCATACTTTCAAAATGAAAAAGCTATATTTTCATGGTTCATTCCATTTTTTTCAGATAATAATATGTCGTTTTCTAGCGGCACTGTTTCATTGACATTTTGGGCTCTTTTGTTGTTTTCACTATATTTTGGCGTCATAAAAGCGGGCGGGATTTCACTATCATCGACAGATAGAATATATTTTCCAAACAATCCTTTCAAAGACTCATAACGATGCAATCTTGCGGATGCTGCCTCATGAACCTTGATCCCCTACGCCGGGATGACAATTAATATGAGTTGAATTGCTTTCAATGTTATCTGTTTTTTTATCAACAGCATTCATTTTCCCAAACACCAAAAACTGCAAACCCATGCAAAGAATAACAAAATTAACGTAAGTGGCTAGATAGAGAATGGACATTAAACCCAAAAGTGAAACTGTCATTTGTAGCGGTGATTTAAAACTCCAGCAACGGTAGGTTTGCCAGATGAGCATGAGGGTTAGAATGCTGAGGTAAACGTATCCTGACAGGCCGTAACGAAAATAAAACAGTGCCCAGGCGAAATGTGCGAAGCCGTAATCTTTGATGACGCGAAAGGTATAACGCACGTCATACAATGCACCGTGCCCCAAACCTATCCAGCGTGCAGTGGTTCCGCTTTGCGCTACTTTTTCCTGAATGCTGACCCATTCACTCATGCGTTCGCCTACTGAGCCCGTTCTACTTTCGGATGACATTTGAGCCAGATCGGTGAACCGTTGTTTGGTTTTGGAATCGTCTGGAAGAAAATTCCACAGAGCAAACCCGAGCATTGTCATCGCCATAAAAAATAATATGGCGCGGGCAGGGTTGAATACACTGTATTTTAAAAACAGAATCAAACCGGAGAATATGAAAAATGCCAGTGTTGTTCGATTAAAATCATCAGCAGAAAAACCGGCGACAATAAAAAAGCTGATGACATGAAATAGATTTAATCGGTAACCTGTGAGTAAGGCTGCAATAAATAACGCATAGTAAATACCGGAAATAACACCCGAGATAGCGGATGTTGAAGGTAAGCCGGATGATTTTGCAATATAGCCGAAACAGCAAATCAGCAACGACATCCAGGAACAAAAACGAATTAAAAATCCAAAATCAATGGGAGATTTTAATTCGGCAGGTGATTGCATGCGCAGGCTATTCATCGCCATCAATAACAGTGGCACTGAATCATTAAAAATTTCAAACGGTGCATTGCGATTGTATAGCCCTACAAAGGTTCCCTGTATAACCATGACAAAAACAACCAGCATAAAATAAAAAACCGGGTTTCCCCAAAAGCGTATAGCCATCACTCTTCTAAAATTGACGGCATAATCCATTAACAACAATGCATATAAAAATATTTGTTTTAATGGCGTCAGGGAAAACCACCATTGCCCCAGTATGAGTTCAAAAATAATTTTGACAATTAATTCAGACAAAAAACAATAAATGATGATTCGCTCGAAGAAAGAGCGACGAAACAGATTATCCAGATGATTGGTGAAAAAGCCTATCATCAAGAACTCGGAATGCTATGCAGAGCCAATATGCTGCGAAATTTATCAAGCATTGCCTGAGTTGAAAAAAGTTCTTTGCTGCGAAGATAACCGTTGGTCGCCAATTCTTTGGCCCAAACCGGATTTTCGATATACCGATTAATCGCAATGGCCAATGCATCTGCATCTTTCATTGGCGTTAATTGGCCCGTTACTTTATCCATCACAATTTCCTGTGCACCGCCGCCATCACTGGCAATCACCGGCTTATGCGCCGCCATACCTTCAACAATCACCAAACCAAAAGGCTCAGGGGCAGTGGAGCAATGAACCACTATATCGCAAACCGCCATCCATTCAGGTACTTGATCAGAATGGCCGGTGAAGGTGACATTCGATTCGATTTGTAATCGTCGCGTTAATTCCTGCAAATAGTGTTGATAATTTTCTTCGCCAAAAAATGCTTCGCCTACAATCAAACCGTGCACATTGTGAATTTTACTGATGGCTTCCAGAAATATTTCCTGACCTTTCCATGGCGTAATACGACCAAAAAGCCCAACAACAATCTTTTTTTGTGCTTGCAGTTTTTCTTTTAATGCCGCAATTTTTTCCTGATTGCGAATACGCTTTTCGATAAAGCCAAAATCAGTTCCGGGATAAATAATTTCAAGATTGCGATTAAAGCCACCGGCTTTAAGCCAGGCGTCATAAGATGCTTGACTGTTAAGCACCAGATGACTGGCAGAAAATTTGGCAAGCCTGGTTAAAATAGAAATTAATGAAGGGCTGAAATGATCTGGAGAAAGCAAATCATTCATAAACCAGATAATCGGTTTGCGATGCAAAGGTTTTAATAAGGACAAAAGTACAAACGCCTTTTGCGACATACACACATAAGCGGTGTAACCGCGAGTTGCAGAATAGAGTTTTCGTAAAAATCCAAATGATGCAAACAGAAGCGGAAATGCCTTGGCAAGCGCCTGTTCACGTTTGAAACCTGCCAAAGCAGCAGGCAAGGGCAATAATTTGTGCGCAATATTTTTTTGCGCTAAATGTGCTGGCAAACTACCGTCCTGAAAGTGCAGCACTTCTGCTTTATCCCCCAAATCAGCGCACAGATCCATCATTTTAAATTCTGCACCGCCTGGATCACCTACGTGAGTTAAAAATAATATTTTCGACATAATGATTGATCCAATACAGATAAAAAATAAAACTGCATTTTATGCAGCTACACGTCGGCTTAAATAAAGCGCATCCAATTTTGATAAAGGTAAACTTCTCCAATCTGCAGGCAGCGCATCACGCAATGCTGCTTCCATTTCAATGGCAAGTGTTACATACGACAAGGAATCGACTTCCAGCGAATCGAATGAACTTTCTTCGTTAATGTCAGGAGAGGATAATACCGTTCGATAAAGATCGCTGATGGATAACCACTGTCGGTCATTCAATTCCAACAAGTCAGACACCTTGCGGGTAAATCGGGTAAACCAATGAACATCGGCCTGCGGCTTGTTCATATCGGCCAACATTTTTTTGTAATCGTATTTTCCACTCGGCAACAATGGAATTTGTGGATAAATATTTAACCTGAAACATATTTCAGGCAAATGATATCGCTTCGCTAATTGTGCAATTAAACCTGATGAGTTGGTTGCATCTTCTTGTGTCAACACAATCAAAATTCGCTGATCATTTCCAGTCACTGCAAGGTTTGCATAATAACGTTTTAAATCCGTCTGGATTTGATCAAGGTTAATTCTCAAACCAAACATTTTTACAAAACGACTGGTCCTGCCCACTATATAAAACAATCCATCCGCATTCCTGCACGCAATATCACCCGTGTATAAACAATCCGGTGTTTCATCGCTTGCCAATTGTTCCGGTGATGATGCATAACCCATCATGACATTGGGGCCGCGATAAGCCAGCTCACCGGATTTATCGATTTCAATTATGGGGTTTTTATGTTCATCGACCAGAAAAAGCTCTCCACCCGGAATGGCTTTACCAATAGATTCAGGATAGGTTTCGGCAAACTCAGCAGGTAAATAAGAAATGCGCGGCGCGGCTTCAGTCTGACCATACATCACAACAAATCGTTTGTTTGCGAGCCTGCAACGTTTTGCGTAATCAACAACCAAATGCGACACCAACTTTCCACCGGCTTGTGTCATGTATCGCAACGCTGGATATTCGGCAATATCAAATTTCAAACGCAATAATGTTTCAAATGTATAAGGCACACCGGCAAAACTGGTGGCTTTGTATTGTTTGAGTTGTTGTAAAAATTCCGGCTCGGTAATGCTGCTCGATGTGAGTATCAATGCAGCGCCCACAGTTAAATGTGAATGAATAATCGATAAACCGTAAGAGTAAAAAGGTTTTAAGTGCGCATAGGCGCGTTCGTTGGCATCCAGCAATAAATATTCAGCGATGGATTCTGCATTGGATTGAATATTGTTTGCCGACAGCTTGACGAATTTTGGAGTTCCCGTAGAACCGGATGTTGAGAGCAACAACAATAAATCCGGATGCAGATCGCAAGGATTTTCATTGACCCATTTAATTTCCTGATTGGCTTTAATCAAAAAATTCGGTTTGTAAGTGTCAATCAACACCTGTGTTTTTTCGTCCTGCAATGTTTCCAACAAATAGACGACGTATTGCTGACGCAGACAAGCCAGATAAGTGATCAATCCCTCAATACTATTGGTCGCCTCGATAAAAACCAATTGTCTTGTCGATGAAAATTCTTGGCACTTTTGCTGAATAGCATTTTCCAAATCCTGATAGCTGATAGATCTACCGCTTTCTGCATCTATCAGCGCCGGGCTATCGCCAAATCTGTCTAATTGATGAAAGAACATTCTTAACTCCTTTTTTGCATGACCAGTTCAAGCGTTGGTTTTGATTTAAACCAACGGGTAAGTAACGGCTGACTCAAAAGAGAAATGCCCCAACACAACAAGGTTATCACTATAGCCGCTGCCAATATTGCCCAAGCTTTTATGCTTTCCGGCAATTGTGCAATCGGATTGTTCAGTGCTTTTATAAAATAAATATGTGTACAAAAAATAATGAGCGTATGCCGGGATAATCCACGTGTGATGAATGACGATGGAATTTTATGGCAAAGCCCGATTAAAAATCCTGTGCCGGCGATTGCAGCCAAAATAAAAAGTATTTTGGACATGCCCCACTCACGACTATTGAGATTGATTTGCCCATTGATCCAAACCAGCAACAACCAAACAACTAACAAGGCTGCAATCAATAAGGGATGATGCAATTTTTGGAAGAGCAATGGTTTTTCATTTTCCAAAATACGCAGACCTGCCCCCAGCAGAATAAATAATGCTCCTATAGGCGCCAAATCCAATGACCAGGCAGCTGGCTGTAAATAATTCCACTGATAACCTGCAACAACGGCGATTGCCAACAAACATTTCCACATCATCGGAATATGAATAAAAACAAATGCCAACAACAGCGAGGATATTAAAAAAGGGAAATACCACAGTGGATCATTATTGTGTACCAACTCCAGTGAAGGGCCATGCAAACCCCATAAACTGGCTGCCAGGGGTTTTAATAGTTGATTGACGGGTTGATCGCGCGCTTCCAGCACATACCAAATAATGCTCGACGCTAAAGTGAACAGCGCATAAAGAACCAGATAATAAAACAACTGACCCTTTATTAATCGTTGCGCTGTAGGTTGCTGCAAACTGTATAAACCGAGATACCCCGTTATCAGCAAAAATGCCGGTAAATGCATTGAATAAATAATGGTTTTTAATTCAGGTACAAGCGCAGCGAAATGCCCATACACCACTAAAAAAATGCAAATTGCTTTCAGGTTATCTACCCAGGTAATCATTTTTTGCATGATCAGGCTCCCAGAATAAATTTACTGTGGTTTTGAAATAACCATTTGAAAAGAATGTAGGCCATCAGACACAAAACCAGGGTTGTGATAAATATGCCTAATGCAGCGCCTATCCCCATGTAATGATGTTCCGAATGCCGCAAATAAATTCTGAAGGCACCAATCACATAGCCGTGCACAAAGAACAGATAAAAACTGAGGCGCGCAAACAAATCCAGCCATTTTATTTTGAAGTTCAGTTTGACCTGACAGAGTGCGATTAAAAAACAGGTAGCGATAAGTTTGAGCAGCAAATCCCATCGCGTATCGGAAAATAATGAATGACCATAATCGATCAGAACCAACACACAAATAACAAAACCCCAGACGGCATAAGGCATCATAAAATTGAGCATAGCCGGACGCTTGCCTAAATACATTCCCAACAAATAGGCTGGTAAAAAATACAAAGCTGATTGCAAGGAGTTTGCATTCCCTTCTGGTCTTCCCAAATAAATTGCTATTACCAGACTTAATAGAAACACTGGCAAGAGTAAATCTTTGCGCAGTAACAAAAACCACAAGGGACTAAAAAGATAATAGAGCAGAATCATAGGCACAAACCAAAGCGGCCCCAGATGTGCGCCTGTAATAAATAGATAGGCGTAGGCCACCAGTGGATTCAATGAATTAAACCATTCCATGTCCATCCAATCGTGATAGGTTTTTAATTTCAACAAATAAATAAGCGCCGCCGGTAGCGACAATATCAAATAAGGCAATACAACCAGCATTACTTTATTTTTTAAAAAATTTTTATAGGAATAATTTTCTGACAAAGCCACAAAAAATTGCCCTGCAACCAACACAAACAATAAAGTACCATTACTGAAAAGTGGCATTAACGCTGTCAGGAAGGGAGAATGTGGTTCAGGTAATGCCGATACCGCGTGACCAAAGACTATCAGCAGTATGGCAATGCCCCTGAAATTGTTCAGATATTGCAAACTCATGGTACAAATCCCTCCTCCCGATGAAAATATTTTGCTGATTCATCAAGATGTTTAACAGGAATCGCCGGCACACCTGAATAAAGCGTATAAATTTCTGTATGTGCTTTACTCAGTGTTGAGTTTGCTGCGAGCACAGAATAATCAGGCAACACCGATCCTTTCAAAATAACGGCAGCAGCACCTATCATTGAATAGTTACCAATTTTTATCGGATGTGTTTCCTGACGATTGCGATTGACATTAATTCCATGCGTATAAAAAAGCGTGTCGCAACCGGCAACAATCGTGTGATGCCCTATGTCAATCGCATTATTACAATCAAAATAATGACGACTGACAATCGCACTATGTGCACCCAATACCAAAGATGGATATCGATTTTCTTCGTCAGCAAAATGCACATTTGACCCCAGAGGAATTGCGGAAAATTGATTAAAATTACCCACCAACGCCTTTTCTTTTAATTCAAACAATTCCAGATTTCTGATGATATTGAAATGTTTTATCTGCGCACCTTCGCCGAGTATTAATTTGCGCACACGAATAAATGAAAAACCTATTGTTGCTGTCGGATGAATATTGCAACCACAAAAACGGTTCATTACCCATAGCTTCAGCGAATTGGGCAATAACATCAAAAGTGCGCAACCAAGATCAATCAACTTATTCATCTATGGCCTTTAATAAACGATATTTTGAAATGAACCATGCTTGTAAACACAAACGCGTTAATGAGCTGAATATTGCTGCAATCGCTGCCCCCCACAATCCCCATAAAGGAACGCCGATCAGACATATTGAAATATTGATAGCAAATACCAGCAATGTAATCAGCAATACTTGCCGATCTTTATATTGACTGTAAAAAACCAGCACCTGGGCTTCGGCTATAACATTAAAAATAAATGCCATTAACACCAAGGCAAACAAGCTGTAATAATCACTCACCAATGGCATATTTAAATAAGGCAAAGCCAAGGCAATCACTATCAGTGCGATTATTGAAAAACTAACAGCCGCGACGCTGGTATTACGCAACAAATTCCAGACCATCTGCCAATCAGGTTGTGGTTGATCAAAATTTTTAACCAACCCGGGGCGCGCTACTTGAATCAAGCCGGTATAGATCAAATTACTCAGTGCACTTTGTATTTGCCAAAAAAATAAATAAACGCCTGTTAATTCCAGATTTAAAAACGCGCCTATGATGTATCTGTCGCTGTAGCTGGCGCCGGTTGTGGCCACACCATTTAAATAAAGTCCGGAAGCTTGTTTGCTGCGCAACCCCAACCAATTCCACAGCGTGGTTTTTAATATTGTCGGTGTTGATGATATGCGCGCAAAAACACAGACATAAATGATTGCACTCAATCCTGAACCGATTATCCACGCGCTCAATAAGGCTTCTATATTTCGCCATGACAAAATCACACTGGCGGCAAACATATAAATCAACAACCAGGAGGCACTGCGCATAAAATGCAAACTATCGGCAAGCAAAGGTCGCGAGAGATTAATCATTAATTGATAACACTCGCTGTTGATATGCTCGAAAAAAATCACCAGCAATATCAACGAAGCCAGCAACCATTCACCTTTGATCACGCCATAAACAGCAACGCCGATTGCCGCAATAAAATAAATAATCGAAAGATAAATAAAGTACTTAACCAGCTCGTTTTTGGTATCGCCAATAGGTTGTTTCACTGCTGCACGCGATATGGATGGCATAACACCCAAACCCAAAACGGCAGGCGCCAATATTCCTGCGGCCGCTATCAAACCATAAATGCCCAGCGCATTCAGGCCTAAATATTTTGCAACAAATAAAGTGGAAATAAATTTTACGAGCAGCGTAATTCCACGCATTGACATCAACACCCATGGCAACAATGCCGGGTTGATTTGCAATCCCGATTTTATTCGATCATAAGTCAGATCCTGACGATTCATCTTGGACATTCCTCAGGCGTCATAACCATAATGACGTTTCAACTTGCCGATATGAGTATCTGACAAGAGAGCACCCAAAATTTTATTGGGCGCTATACCGGATTTATGCAAATAAAATTGTGTTGATTGAACCGTTGACTTACCCCATTTCAAATTAATAAAACAGGCATCAAGGTGTGGAATAATAATTTGCAAATCAGCGGATTTTTTCAGATCCGGCAAATTCACCAGAATAAAATCATAATGGCTGGATAACTGCTGAAAAAAATTCTTCACTGCATCGGAGGAAAGGCTGCTAACTACCTGAATATCACGCGCATAACCTGCAGGCAATATATGCAAATTTGAGTGCGGGCTTTTTAATAAAACATCTTCCAGAGTGACATCGCCGGCCATTAAATTAACCCAGCCTTTACTTTGTTTGTCGCCGTTGCCGTAAACAAAATTGGTATCCAGATAAATGCAATTGGCTTTACCCATTGCCAGATATTCAGACAAGTTGTACATCAATCTTGCACTCGCTGGTGACGAATCCATATTGGTCATACCCAAACGCACACCGGATTTATTTTCGAGTTGTGACAGATGTGCCGCCATGCCTCGCACAGCAACCGCATAATCACTTTGTGGATTTTGCAATGCATACAACTGTTGTTGATTAACAGCCGATTTTCCATCAATGATTTTAACGGGCTGTGTTTTTATTTTTTGCCAAAATCGCAACAGCGGAACAAATCCTACAAAAGGCAAAGCCAATTCTTTGCGCAATTGACCCGCCCTGCGCACCGATTTTTCATTAAGATCAATAAATAACGCCAGTATTATTCCAAGACCCAGCGCAACAATTGCAGAAACACCCAACAAAATTGGCGTTTTGGGATGACTTCTTTCCGGTGGTGGAAGCGCCTCGGAAATAACCCGTGATTCACTCACAGGAAATGAACTTTCCTGATTCATTGTCTGATAACGATCAAGATAGTCGTCGAGTATCTGATGATAAGTTTCAGATTCTTTTACCAATACATTCAATTGATTCAAGGTAGTGCCGGAACCATTTTGGGTGTTATATCGCAGGCGAAAATCAGCCACTGATTTATCTGCCTGTTGCGCCATTTTTTTCAGCTCATCCAGTTTGCTTTGAAACCAGGTCAAGGTTTGATCCGATTTTGCTGCCAACATTCGTCGCTGTTCTTTTATATAAGCATTGGCAAATGCATTTGCCATTCGCGCAGCAAGCTCGGGGGATTCAGCGGTATAACTGATACGCAACACATAAGAATCGCCCACCCGCGTTACTGCCAGGCCTCTTAACAGCGCCCGGTATTGTTCGAAGCCGGTTTCAATTTCTGAAATCTGTTCTTTGAAAAAAAGCGCTTTGGATTCTTTTTTTGTAATAGTTTGCAAGCCTTCCCGGTATTTCTGCATAAATTCATCAACACCTGATACTGCTTGCGATTTCACCTCAAGATTTTCTGACAAAGGATTGGCTACCAGTAATTCAATCACCGTATCCATTACCGTTTGCGAATGTAAAATTTCAATTTCACTTTCTATTGCCGCTTTATCCAATCCTAATTGCGGTACTTGCGACAGCTCCAACACCGCGCCACCCGATAATTTTTTATCCAGCAATACTCTGGCTTCAGCCGTAAATTCTTCTTTGATAAAACTAATTGCTGTGATGGCACTGCCCATCACCAACAAGAAACAAATTCCAATCAATAGCAATCGCCGACGCAAAATAGCGATGAATATTCGAAAATCTATAGCGTTTTCAATAGACATAATATTTCAGGCTCATCAATCGTTGAGCTCGCCCGCCTCTTTAATATTGATAGTGGTCACTGCGCTGGCATCCAGCAAATTCAGGAATCGTAAAAATTCAACACTTTCTGCATTAGCAAGATAAAGAAT
>CAMLRJ010000067.1 GCA_946482345.1 uncultured Cellvibrio sp. | reverse complement strand
AGTTTTGCGTTAGTCAATGCAGTGGCGGTGTTGATTATCGCCTGCCCTTGCGCCATGGGTTTGGCAACTCCAACATCCATTATGGTGGCCACAGGTCGCGCCGCTAACATGGGGTTATTATTTCGCCGTGGCAGTGCGTTGCAAAGCCTTGCTGAAATCAACACCATTGCCTTCGATAAAACCGGAACATTAACAGAAGGAAAACCCTCACTCACCGATTTTGTCACCACAGTGGATTTTGAAAAAAATTATTTGCTGTCACTGGCAGCGGCAGCCGAACAACATTCGGAACACCCCATAGCCAATGCATTAGTGAAAGCAGCTGAAATCAATTCTATTTCACTCGGCAAACTGGAAGCTTTCGAGACCATTACCGGCAACGGAATCACTGCCAATGTATCGGGCGAAAAAATTGTGATTGGTGCTGATCGCTTGTTTCATTTTTTAGGAATATCACTGGGCGAGTTAACTGAAACCGGAAAAAAATTATCGGCTCAAGGCAAAACGCCCATCTACATGTCAGTCAATAATCGTGCAGCAGCGGTTATGGCATTGGCTGACACCATAAAACCGGGAACTCGGGAAGCACTACACAATTTGCACAAATTGGGATTCAAAATTGCGATGATCACAGGCGACAACCAAATCACCGCAAAAGTGATTGCAGAAGAATTGGGAATTGATCTGGTGATTGCTGAAGTTATGCCCGAACAAAAAGTGGCGGCGGTAAAAGAATTGCGCAATCAACAAGGTGCAATTGCATTTGTCGGCGATGGAATCAACGATGCACCTGCGTTAGCAGAAGCTGATCTTGGCCTTGCAATAGGCACAGGAACGGACGTCGCCATTGAAAGCGCGGATTTAATATTGGCTAGCGGCAATATACAAGGCGTGCCACGGAGTATTGCTCTGGCGCGTGCGACTATGCGTAATATCAAACAAAATTTGTTTTGGGCATTTGCTTACAATGTGGTGCTAATTCCTATCGCCGCCGGTATTGCTTATCCAATTAATGGATGGTTGCTGTCGCCTATGTTGGCCGCAGGTGCTATGGCTTTATCCAGTGTATTTGTTGTGACTAATGCATTGAGATTACGCAAGCTAAAACTGCATGACCAATTTGAAACCGCACAATGAGGTAGTCAGATGAATCACGACAACCCAAAAAAACTTACCGGTCGCAAAACACCCGTTAAGCAAAAAACACTGGAACTAGCCGATGCGCATGCACAGGGTTTACACAGCATTGGTGAAGCGGCGAAATTAACCGGGCTCAGCGCCAAAATGATTCGCCATTATGAGACTCTGGGGTTGATATCACCCGGCAACCGTACTTATGCCAATTATCGAATCTACCAAACGCGTGACATTCAATTGCTGCGCTTTATTAAAAGCGCACGCGATTTGGGATTTTCGATGAAACAGATAGCAATACTCACCAGTCTTTGGCAAGATTCGAATCGCAACAGCGGCGATGTAAAAAAATTGGCCTTGGAACATATCAAAGAAATGGATGAACGCATTCAGGTCTTGCAACAAATGCGACAGGCATTAAGTGAATTGGCCGAGCGCTGCCACGGAGATTCTCGCCCTGATTGCCCAATATTGAACGCAATGGTTTGCCACCATTAACCGGTACTTTGAATGATCGCACGCAAACGCCTGCCTATTATTGTTATTGCCCTCTGTGTGTGGCTACCGCTGCAGGCAATTGCAGGCCAATGGTCGCATTGTGTGAACATGGAAGCTGTATTGAGCGACGGAAAAAATACTCTGGATAAAACAGAGCCAATGCCTTCACATCCCTGTCATCAAACATCAGATATTCAAACCACTGCCGATAATATTCAAACATCAAACGAAACATCCAATACTCCTTGCAACCATTGCCAGTTTGTTTGTCATTGGCATTGTGTGATTTTATTAGCGGATTTAATTCCTTACAAAATTGAATTCAGTCGCCATTATTCTCCCTATATCACACCTACACCTGCACAACCTGTATTGCCAACTCCACAACGACCACCGCAACACTAGTACAAATACATCGCATGGTTTTTTAGACGAAAAATATTTTTTCAAATATCTCATTTGAGACCTTTGCAAAACTCTCTATTTAAAAAATTGGATAACCTAATGATGAACATTTACATAATCAGGCGACTGGCGTGGCTTGTCTTTATCGCCTTACTATTTAGCGGTTGTACAAACCGGCCATCGACAAACGCAGCAATTGATATTGAACAAGCCTTAAGTAAAAAATATCCCGGTATTAATTTTTCAGTGATACACACATCGGCCAATACTGAAAACAATGCAGTGACTGATCAGTTCAGTTTGCAACAAGCCATACAAACACTGTTAAGCCATTCACCTCAGGTACGCATACAAATGGCGCAACTGGGTATTGCCAATGCAGAAAATTTGCAAGCAGAATTAATTCGTAATCCCCATATCACATTGGGGGCAATGAAACCTGAAGATAGCAGCGACTGGAAACTGGAATTTGGATTAAGCCAACCCTTGCTCGATTTATTCACCCGCCCGTTACGACGACAATTGGCCGCCGAAAGCCTGATTAACACCCAACTGAATTTGCAAATCCAATTACAGGAATTAATCGCCAATACCAGTGAACTTTATTTTTCTGCTGTTGCTGACCAACAACATGTGCAAATTCAGGATCATATGTATCAAGCGACTTTGGCTCGCCAGCAATTAGCGCTTTCCCTGTATCAAGCAGGGAACCTGTCGGAAAATAATTTTTTGTATTACGACAATGAATTGCGTCTGGCACAAAAAAATCTGGAAGAACGCAAAGCCAATGCACAGGATTCGTTATTACAACTTATGAATAGTCTGGGTTTGCCATCCGCAACACCTTTAAGACTACCCGTGCAATTAACAGCCTTGCCTGAAGAAAACTTTGATCAACTGATGATGTTGGAAAAAGCAAAATTCTCACGACTGGATATGCAGATTATCAATCGGCACTTGACGATTCTGGAAAAGCGCCGCCAATTGGTTACACAGGAAAATGGATGGCGCGATATGCAAGCGGGCATCAACCTTGAACGCGAACCGGATGGCAACACCAGTGTTGGCCCTGAAATTGAATTGTCCTTGCCGGTGTTTAACAGAGGGCAAGGAAAAATTGCGGCTATGGATGCAAAAATTGCATTGGCACAAGCACAATTGCAAAAAGCCGGTTTGGATATCAATACCCAGGTTGCACAAGCGCTGAACCAAATGTCATCAGCCAAAAAACAATTAACCATTCTTGCGCAGGCAGTACAAATTGCAAAAAAACGTGTAGCACTTTCAAACCGTGAAGTGAATTTTATGCTGACCAGCCCGTTTGAATTATTGGCTATCAAACGTCAGGAAATTCGTTTGGCTCATGATTACACAGATGAATTAAAACATTATTGGCACTCACGCAGTCAACTGGAATTGGCAATAGGACAAGCCTTGCCTGTAAATGCAATAACAGAAGATGAAAACCATGATCATCACATGATGGATCATGACCATCACAAACATCATCAACACAAACATCATCAACAGGATAGTGATGCAAAAAAATCTCAGGAATCTGATTCACACAACCATCATCAGGGGCACTGATTATGATTAGTCGTCGTCATTTATTATTAGGTAGCACTCTGGGTTTGGGTGCGGGATTGATTGCCAGCAGTTTGCGTTTATCCGCAGCAGAAGATCATTCAGGCCACCATAATCATTCAATGGATCACTCTGCACATAAGCCACAGAAAAAAAATGCTGTTAGCACCAAAAATATTCCTGCCGTCAGCACAAAAAAAACAGACATGACTACACAAGGTTATCGTCCGGTGATTACACCTAATGGCCGCACCTTGTCATATCGCATGAATGAAGGCGTGAAAGAATTTCATTTAATCGCGGAAGAAATCGAACATGAATTTGCACCCGGCACCAAAATAAAAGCCTGGGGTTATAACGGCAGCACACCCGGCCCGACGATTGAAGCCGTTGAAGGTGATCGCGTTCGAATTTATGTCACCAATAAATTACCGGAACATACGAGTATCCATTGGCATGGCATTTTATTGCCCTGGGGGATGGATGGCGTGAGTGGTTTAACTCAACCACCGATTAAACCCGGTGAAACATTTGTTTACGAATTTACCTTGCAACAACACGGCACACATATGTATCACCCGCATGCGGATGAAATGGTGCAAATGGCGATGGGATTAATGGGCATGTTTATTATTCACCCCAAAAATTCCACTGAAAAAATTGATCGCGATTATGCAATTTTGTTGCACAACTGGGCAGTGCATCCCGGCACTTATCGGCCTGATCCCAATGTGATGACAGAATTTGATTTGTGGACAATGAATAGCAAAGTTTTTCCTGCAATTGAATCCATGGTCGCGCAAACCGGTGAACGTGTACGTGTTCGTGTAGGTAATTTATCCATGTGGAATCACCCGATTCATATGCACGGTGTGCAATTTGACGTAACAGGTTCTGACGGTGGTCGCTGGCCACAAAATCAGTGGCGAAAAGAAGTCACTGAAATTGTCGGCGTGGGACAAACGCGTGATCTGGAATTTATTGCTGTCCCCGGCGATTGGGCATTTCATTGTCACATGAGCCATCACACCATGAATGCAATGGGACATGATGTGCACAATATGATTGGCGTAAAACAACCGGAAGCACAAATCAATAAAGTTCTGCCTGATTACATGGCCATGGGTGAAAGCGGAATGGCAGAACATCAGGTTCACACCGATATGGGACACATGCCTGGCCCTGAAAACACATTGCCAATGATGATGGGCGAAGGCAATTACGGAAAATTGGAAATGGGCGGTATGTTTTCCATGATTCGTGTGCGTGATCAATTAGGTGACAAAGCGGATTTGTATAAAGCGCCTGAGGGGACACAGGCGAAAAAAGTGACTTCTGTTCCTGTAGGAATTCCTGTTTGATAGGCTTAAAAATGGAACCGTGAAAAATCGGTTCCCTCTTTACTACCCCAAAGAAGGCACATAAACACCAAATTTACTTTTCAGCACTATGATTGTTAAATTCAACCGCTTTTTAACCACAGTCGCTTGTTAGCCGAACTTAATAGTGCTGATTATTTTTATAAATTCACTTTTTGTTACATTCTCACCGACCAAAATATACTTTTGGTTACTTGAATTAAGATATAAAACGAACGCGTTGATAGGCTCTCCAAATAACATTGACGCTTTATGAATCTGGGTTTCGTATGAGCCAATATTAATTTTTTCGGAACTCTCCAAAATTGCAGCCCCTCTATCTATTCCGCTTTCATTTATAACTTTCATGATTTCAATGGTTGATCCGTTTTCATTTTTCCATTTTGAAAACTGAATATCACCTAAAGAGTCCAACTCAAGAAAGTTAACGTTTTTAAAATTATTCGGAATATCAACTTTTAGGTTTTCTAAATTGACCTCCGCTCCAAAAGAATTCATGGAGATAAAAAACATTAAAATTAACAGGCTAAAACGCATGTATTTACCTTCTTGGCTAACGCTGTGTTCAACAGCAGTTTGTAAGTAGCGCATTGCGATAAATTTTGCTCAGCAATTCGCTAAATGCGCTACTTACAAACTGTCGAGTGGAGGCGCGCAGCGCCGGAACGGTGTTGGAACACCTTGTTAGAAGAGTTTTTACAGCTCTCTCAAAGTGTATTCTGTGCTAGGGCCACTGAAATACCGGACCTCTATCATAAACTCACCGTATAGGGGAAGCGACATTGTTCCAGTGCCGCCATAGCTAAGTCTTAAACGGCTTGGGTCTTTCATTTTTATACGAAGCGTATCGTAGCATGAAAGTTTGCTTAAACTATTCTCACCAAAATCATATCGCTCTTTTTTCGAGTCGTAGAAATAGATTTCTTGAGGGTCGATAAACCCATCTTCAAAATTCAAAATACCAAGAGTAGTATTTTCAATGTTACTTGGGTTGTTATGAACGGACTCCAAGAAATCATCATAATTACAAACCTCATGAGCCATAAGGCTCACCGCAAGAACGGAATCAAAACTTATTTCTGTTTCAAACTTAACTCTCTTGCCTGCATTTTCATCAAGAAATTTTCTGAAATCTACAACTTCCTCATATACCAAAGGTATAAAAGGTGAGTCATATTCTACGAGTGCGTCCTTATTAAAATATTCAGACAGCTGTATGACAGCCAGAATCGCGCTCGCCAAGGCTCCCAAGGCCAAAATTACAGAAACTATTTGTTTGGACAGTTTTATTATTTTAGCTCGCATAGCTCTTCGATTTTTAGCCTTCTAACGTTAAGCACAACGGCAGTTTGTAAGTTGTGCGTTGTGGAATACTTTTGCGAAGCAAAACCACATAAGCGCGACTTACAAACTGTCCAGCCGCGCAGCGACGTGTTGCTGCGCCTTGTTAAAATTATTGCTGTAAATCTTTTGATTTTAGCAGACCATTTTCGACAATTTTTTTGTCAAACTCTTTTATTAGCTTCTTAACAGAGTCTTTCAAGCCCGTGACGAATTCATAGTTTAATTGAACATAGTCATTATTGAATTTAAAACCAGGATTTTCCTTTTGAAATGCCTTGGGTATTTTACCGTCCGTATGCACGAGAAAGTACCTAACCTCTAGGTAGGGAAGCGCTTCTTTTATTAACTCCGGATCTACTGCAAGAGCAAGCTTATTTGATATTTTTTCAAGTAGTTTCAATGTGCTTTTTTCTGCTTCTAAGGATTGAAAAATTGACTCTGTTATTAGCCTTGTTACGGTATGCCAATTTCCAGCCTCTAGAATTGCTTTCGCATCAAACTTACAAGAATGCTCACCAATTATTCGACCAGCTTCAAAACCGTTTTCAGCGGCCTTTTCAAGAACTGTTTTTAAGTAGAGTGTAACCTCTTCATATATGTCTTTTATGTATGAGGAATAAACAGTTTTTCTTAAATGGTTTATTAGAAGCCTTCTTGCTCCATCTGAGTTTTTTCTGCGCTTTAAATGTGCGTGGACTTCTGGGTCAATATTTTTTAGTACATAATCGCCAGAAGGTTCACTTAAATTTCCAGCTAATACGCTTTCGCGCAAAACATCAACCAGATCTAAATCGTCATCAAAGTATGCGATTTTTGATTCAAACGCATGATATGCCTTAGTTCTCATACTAATTCCATTTTAACAGTTTATTCAACAACATCCCCAAACTCTATATTTCCAGAAATACACTGTCAAAGATTTTTTGATTATTCATAAATCAATGAGTTAAATATCGATTCAAAATAAATTTGGAGATAACAAGTTTTCCATATGATTGTAGATACACAGGTTGCTATTTGCAGGTAAAAAACTGTAGCTCAAGCAGCAAGTGTTGCCCGGCGGCAAGGTTTTCCGCCCTGGGCTGCTGAAACCCCTGAAAAATCAAAGCAAGAAACTGGCACATGGATTGCCCTGGACACGCATGGTAACAGCAAAACCTGACATCAGCCTCTCTCATCAAGGGGGTTTCCATCCCAAGTGTTAATTAATGTTCATTTGCGTCAAACCATGCATCTTGAAAAACAAACTCACCTATAATCCGGTTCAAGATAATAAAGCGCAACTGCGCAATAGATAATCATTGTGAGCAACCTATGAAAAAATCTTCGACTGTGCATTCTTGTTTCATGTTTAGTCTTGTCGTTAACAGTTTGTTATTAACCGCTTGTGAAAAATCACCGAATCAAAAAGACGCTGCAACATCATCCAGCTCAAGCGCATCCAGCCTTGCACTGGAAATCACAAAAATTACTGCAGAAGAAGCGAAAAAAACAGCGAACGAAATTGAGCAACAAGTTCCCGTCACGCTCGACAAAAGTATGAAAGCTGAACTCTGGGCTTCTGAAAAATTAATGGGTGATACAGTAGCCATTCATGTGGACGACAAAGGGCGTATCTGGGCAGGTATTACGCAACGCAGCAATAATTCTGAATTTGATATTCGCCGTGTGCCGCAATGGGAAGATGCTTCGATGACATTTAATAACATTGAAGATCGTCGGCAATTTTTGAAGACCGAATTATCTCCTGAAAAAAATAGTAAAGACGATCAAATTCCTGATCGAAATAAAGATGGCAGCATCGATTGGCGCGACCTTGCTGTAATGACAGAAAAAGTCATTCGACTTGAAGATACCCAAGGTTCCGGCAAAGCTGATTTTGTGCAAACAGTGGTGAATGATTTCCACACTGAAGTCACTGATGTGATTGGTGGAATCTTTTATCACGAACCATCAGATGAATTATTTGTGAACGTGGCGCCTGATGTGTGGCGTATGAAAGACACCAACAAAGATGGCTTTATGGATCAAAAAACTTCCATCGCCCATGGGTTTGCTGTGCATATAGGATTTAGTGGTCACGGGCTTTCAGGTGCTATGCAAGGGCCTGATGGCATGATCTATTCCAGCATGGGGGACATAGGCACCAGCATTACAGATTCCAACGGAAAAAAATGGCATTTTCCCAACGAAGGGGTGATTGTTCGCAGTGAAGTGGATGGCAGTAATTTTGAAGTATTTGCATCGGGGTTGCGTAATATTTATGAATTTTCATTTGATCAATACGGAAATTTCATCAGCGTGGATAACGATGGCGATCATGTCGGCGAATACGAACGTCTGGTGCATTTAATTGAAGGTTCTGATTCCGGCTGGCGAATTAATTGGCAGCTGGGAAAATATAAAGATCCGAAAAATAATAACTACAAAATCTGGATGGATGAAAATTATTACACTCCGCAATTCAAAGGTCAGGCGGCGCATTTGTTACCGCCTGTTGCACCTTATCACGCGGGCCCCACAGGTATGACATACAACCCTGGCACCGCATTAACCGATCAATGGCGCGATCATTTTTTTGTGGTGGAATTTGTTGGTTCAGCTGCACAGGCGGGCATCAATGCTTTCACTCTCAAACCCAAAGGTGCCTCATTTGAATTAGCCAGTGATAAAAATATTTTTCGCGGTGTGTTGCCAACCGGTTTGGATTTTGGCCCCGATGGTGCACTTTATTTAAGTGATTGGATTGAGGGCTGGGGTTTAAAACAAAAAGGTCGTATTTGGAAATTGGATACACCGGAAACAGCAGGCAATCCACTGCGCACAGAAACTAAAAATTTACTGGCGCAAGATTTTCACGCATTCAGTGTTGAACAATTAATTCAACATTTACAACACAGCGATATGCGGGTAAGGCAAAAATCCCAATTTGCGCTGGTGGCAAAACAACAAACCGAAACGCTGCAACAAATTGCAACCACCAACACTCATCAACTGGCACGCATACATGCTATTTGGGGACTGGGCCAACTCGCGCGTAAAAATCCGGTTGAAAATCCGGTGCTGATCCGGTTATTGCAAGATACAGATTCAGAAATTCGTGCGCAGTCTGCAAAAGTATTGGGCGATGCGCGTGTTGTATCCGCTACTGAACAATTAATTCCGCTGCTGGCAGATAAAAATCCTCGCGTACAACTTTATGCAGCACAAGCATTGGGCCGTATTGCCAATGCAGCCGCAATCAAACCACTCATTGATATGCTCGCAAAAAATAATGAACAGGATGTTTACTTGCGACAAGCAGGTGCTATTGCATTGGCACGCATTGGCGATGAAAAAACACTGGCCGATCTTGCAACTCATCCATCAGCAGCAGTACGTATTGCCGCAGTAGTGGCTCTGAAAAAATTAAACAGCCCTGCCCTTGCACATTTTTTACAGGATAAAGGCGAATTTGTTGTCACCAATGCAGCACGTGCAATTAACGATGATACGCTGGTGACTGACGCTTTACCTGCACTGGCAGCATTGCTGGATAAACCTGTATTTATTAATGAACCTTTACTGCGTCGTGCTATTAATGCCAACGTTTATGCCAACACCAACACCGCAGAACAAGCGCAAAGATTAATTCAATTTGCACAATTGGAAAAAATTTCCGGACATTTGCGTGCGGAAGCAATTAACAGTCTAGCTGTTTGGGCAGATGGTTCGGTTTATGATCGTGTGAGCGGTGTTTATCGCGGTGCAATTCGTCATCCGGAATCCGAAGCAGTTAACGCACTCACCAAGGGTTATACAAAACTCTTGCAGGATAAAAATGTTGATGTGCGTGAAGCCGCTATCATGGCCTTGAATAAACTCAATATACAAAACGCTAATCAGGAGCTAATCGCATTACTTAAAAAAGATCCTGCATCAAAAGTGCGTATTGCTGCATTGCAAGCATTAAAAAAATTCAATCACCCGCAAATCAGTGATCTGGTATTTGTCGCGTTACAGGATAAAGAACAAATTGTTCGCATGACAGGCCTGGGCATGGTGCCTGAGTTAAACATGCCCGTCACTCAAAGTGTCGAAATGCACAGACTATTATTAAACAATGGAACAGCGGGTGAACAACAAGCAGCTCTACTGTCATTGGCAAACATTAAAGCGCCAGAAGCTGATCTGCTATTTCGTGAACAAATGCAATTATTACTGGATGGAAAAATAGCACCGGCAGTACAACTTGAATTAATAACAGCTGTTGAAAAAATAAATTCGCCGGAATTAACCCAATTGCTGGCTACTTATGAAGCGAAAAAAGATAAACAAAATCCACTTGATGTCTATCGTGAAGCGATTTACGGCGGTGATCCTGAAAAAGGTATGAATTTATTTCGCTACAGCAATTCTGCTCAATGTGTACGTTGTCATATGGTTGGTCATCGCGGTAATCGCATAGGCCCGGAGCTGACCACTATTGCCACTCGCATCTCACAAGAACAAATGCTGGAGGCAATGATTGCACCCGCCGCACGTATAGCACCCG
>CAMLRJ010000066.1 GCA_946482345.1 uncultured Cellvibrio sp. | reverse complement strand
AGTTATCAAACCGAAGGCTTCAGCCACAACATGCTGAACTCGCTGGTCTCGGGCAGTACGATTGTTTTTATCGCCCTGATATTTTTGCTCGACTTACCTTTGGGAACCTGGTGGCCCAGTTTTATTATCATCGGTGGGCTTTATATGATGACGAGTGGCAAGCGATAACAGAATTAATCAGATGACAATTAAACTCTGTTTCTAATACAGGGTATTTTCCAATTGGATATCAGAATGAAGATAACGATTGCCTGCGCGATTGACCGACAGCACCAACCGTGATTTGGCCGTTACCTTAAATGGTTTGTCATGTGTGAAAGTAACTCCCGCCATATCAACTCTTGCAGCGTTTAACAGCGCAATCCCATTAACCGAGCTGCCTGTCATCATGACAACAGAGTTGTTGATACTCATTGATGCACCAACAAAATGTGAGTTCTGTATCTCAACCAGTGAGTCGGTGATGACTAATTCATTGGCAACAACACCATCCAATAAAACACCTGTACATTCATCAAGCGAAATCTTTGCGTACTGACCCCGTACGATTTCGCCCGCAGAATTTTTACACTGATAATTTTGCGTGGTTGTTACCTGTTTTGAAATATATCGACGGGATGGCTGGGTATTAAATTTTGACAATAACCACTGTGATACTTCATGCGGATGACTGATCATAGGTACGTGTGCAGCATCGTCAATAATTTTCAATTCGGAATTGGCAAGATTTGCGAAAAGTAACTGCCCTGTACGAACCGGAGCAATCAAATCCTTGCCTCCCCATAAAATAAAAACAGGCGCTTTTTGTTCAAAAATTGCTGCTGAAAAATTTTCTTCGACCAAACTTAATGCTGCATTAACATTAGGGTATTTTTGTAAAGTCATGCCCCAGGCTAGTTCACTTTTATTCAGCAACGTGGTTGGATCCGGAAGGCGTAGCATTTTTTCAATAATGCTATTTCCAACATCTTGTAATCCAAAAACGTAAGATAACAGCTGATTGGGTAATCGTTCTGTGTTTAAAGGTATACGATCAGTGGCGCTGTGTTTAACAAAAGCAGTACGCTGCAAAATTCCAGCTGCATCTATAAGACCTATTTGGTTTATATCATCAGGATATTGGTGTACATAATCCAATGTAACTGCAGCCCCCATAGAGTGGCCGACTATTGTAATAGGTTTAGTGCTAAAACGCGTTTTCACAAAATGTAATAAATGGGAATAACGTGCAGGAGATAATTTGGCAATAGGTGTTGGTGAATTTGCAAAACCCGGCAGATCCAACAATACCACTCGATATTCTTTTTCTAATGCAGGCACTATAGGTAACCAGTCGCGTAATCCATTTTGCCCCAATCCATGAACAAGCATTACAACAGGTGCCGATATTTTTCCTGTATCGGCAACGAAAATACGTGAATTAAATTCAGGCTCATCAAGCCAATAACTTCGCCAATGCTCTGGTAATTTGTGCGCCGTGGAATTGGTAGGCACCAAATCGGCAAGCGCCACTTTTGATAAGAGTATGACAAAAAAAAGCAATAATATTGGACGAGCCATTATCCAATTTCCTTACATAATAGGTTTGGAAACAGACCTGTTGCGGCCTATTACAATGTTGAACCAAAAAGGTATCCGGAATCTTATGAAAATCAGAGATTGCGGAAAGAATAAATATTTTCCAACCGGCACCGCAAATAAAAAGCCGGACAACTAATCCGCATCATGTCACACACGCTGCCAAAATCCTCCAACCAAATTTAAGCATTGTTATAAACTTCCGGATATTTTTCTGGTCGTTAATCCAAGCCAGCATCAGGTATATTGAACCCAATGCTCCGGCGGCAACTGACGAAAGCGCTTGTATTCCCACTGATATTGGGCAGGTGCGCTTCGTGCTATAGACTCGATATCTGCATTCATCGCACCAGCTGAAATTGCAAGATCTTCATTTTTAATTTCAGGATTTGATTCCACTATGTGTAACGTAAATCCACTTTCACTGCGTAATGCATAGCAAAAACACACTTCACAATCGGTTCGGCAAATCAAGTTCTGTACTAGGCTCATAGTCCATGCAGGTTTGTTGAAAAAAGTGGATAGTATGCGACCCGTATTTCGATCAGGAACTTGATCGGGGAGAATACAAACAGCTCGTTTTTGCTTTAGTGCTTGCAATACTTTTTTGACACCCTGAACGTTACTTGGTGCAAGATCCATCTTTTTGTTTTTCCTTGCTGTCTCTATCAGCTGGTCAACTCTGGCGTATTTTGAAGATTGATAAAGTGCGGTGACAGGAATCGTATTTGCGAGATAAGCTGCAGCCACTTCCCAATTGCCTATATGCAGAGTAATAACGATCAGACCTTTTTGTTTGTTATATTTTTCCAACAAAACATTTTCATTCGAAACTGAAACAATTTTTGATTTTAACCAATCCCAATCTCTACGCCAGACTATGGCTGCTTCGAATAGGGTTTTCATAGTTTCAATCAGACTTTGTCTTGCTAATTTATGCCGATCTGACTTGCTCATATCGGGGAAACAAATTGCCAGATTTGTCAGCGTCGTACGCTTGGCGCGTGTGTTTAATATCCAATGAAAATATCCCGCGAATGAGCTCAGGCTTCGCAGAAATCCAAGAGGCAAAACACTTATCAACTTGAGCAATAAAAAAGCGAAATAATTTTTCATTGGTTTTTAGTTTTCCAGATCAAATGCCTTTGTAAAACCGTGGATACTCCTCCGGCAATCGTCTGAAACGCTTGTATTCCCATTGATACTGCGATGGTGCACAGCGCACGCAAGCTGCGACACTGGCGTTTAATCCGGCAACCGATGTCTGTTGATCTTCACTATAAATATCGGCGTCTGCTTCCATCACAATTATTTTAAATCCGCCATCAACACGCTCTGCGTAACAGGAGCAAACTGCACAACCTGTGCGCTGAATTAATCCATGAACCAATGTCATAGTCCATGCCGGCACGCCCATGAATGGAGCCACCACGCGTCCTGAATCACTATCGGGAAGTTGATCAGGCAATATGCCAACTATATGACCGGATTGCAGGGCTTTGAATAACATCATCACACCTTTGCGATTGGTGGGTGCCATGCTGATATTCAATTTACTGCGCCCTTCCAGCACAAGCTTATCCATCTGCGGATTTTCCAACGGCTGATACATAGCGGTTAAATGCGCAACACTCGCCAGATAAGGAGCAACCACTTCCCAATTGCCATGATGAGGCGCCAATACCAACACTCCTTTTCCGGCAGATACTTTTTCGCGTAATAATTCATCACCTTCCATCGCGACTATTTTATTTGCCAGCCATGGCCATGAGTTTCGCCAGATAGCACCTGCTTCCATCGCCGTTTTAGCCGTTTCCTGCAAACTTTGTCTAGCCAGTTTTTTTTGCTCCGGCAAAGATAATTCCGGAAAACAGAGTTGAATATTTCTCAAGGTTATCGCCGCAGAACGCGCTCGAAACAACCAAATTAAATTACCTACAACACCGCCAAGGAACCTGACCCATTGCAACGGGAGCAGTGCCATAAATTTAAACAGAAGAGGAAGCAGATGATTTGTCATAAATGATGGCCAGCCAGTATCTGGCGCCATCATACGTAAAAATTTTACTAACAGGAACTTGCCATCACCGGCAAATAATGATGTAACCTGGATGAAGCAGAAAAAAGCACAGTTAATTCACCATGCTTTTTTTATTTAATTGACATGCACTGCTGTAAAAATATCAGCAAAGCTGAGCGCTTTTTCTATGGCTATCGGCTGACGCAATCGCCGGGAAATTTCACGGGCAGAAACAATACCGCGAATATGGTGCGCGCCTTTATCAACCACTAATAAATATTCCTGATGCGAATTTTTAAGTGCCGACACCAGATCGCCAATTTTGGCTAAAGCCAACTGGTCTATATCCACCGCCAACATAGCGGATCTCGGGTGCATCAAATCTTTGACCAACAATTCATGATGCTTCAAACCGAGCGACATTTGTGTCAGCAGCATGTTTTCAGATGTCAGGTGATGCCTGTCCAGCACACCGATAAATTCTTTTTCAATATCCACCACAATTTTCATTGAGACATCTTCCGCCAACATCATGCCCAACGCTTCCGACGCCGCCAAATGGGGGTCAATCATGTAGGGTTTATACAAACGAAAATCTGTCAGTATTTGCGTGGCTGGGCTATCAGGGGTCAGGTCATCAAATTCTTCAGGCTGAACCAGATGATCAACTGCATTCAAGGGAAACAACATCAACGACTTCATAAGCACCTCTTGACTGGACTGTTGAATACACAATAGGCCCAATAAGTGGAAATAGATATTGTCGCGACCATGCTTTTACGGATGATTTACTGCGGGTTTACGCTAAGTTTATGCGCCAGACAAAACCAAAAACAGAGCGTTTTGAGTGTCACATCTGATCCGTTAACCCGTCATCATTTTGTAACACAAAAACACGCCGGTTCTGGTGAAGAAAATCGGATGAGTCATCAAACAGTTTCAATGCATTAAAGGTTGCCAGCAGGCTGCCGTCTTCTTCTGCGATCTTTAATCCTCGCATCAATCTATCAGCCAGCTGCGGATTATGTTTGCTGACAAGAAATGAGTAGCTAATCGGGTTTTGATACTCCAGCAAAATACTGGATTCAATAGCGATATCCAGCTTCATAGCCTGCGCCCACTCGATATCGCCTTTAACCTCATGCAGCCCCCGCACTATGTAGTCAAAACGTCCTGCAGACAGCATTTTTAACAGCGATGCATAGTAAGGAGCCGTGCGAACTTCTATACCGTTTTGACGAAGAATCCGGGTAACCGTCCAACTGTCTGCACCGCCTGAAATAAGTTGTTTAAATTGCTCGATATTTTTTACGCGCAAGAATTTTTTTTGATTTTTTGGATGAATGATTAACAGTCGGTATTGGTTAAGTCCGCGCAACAAATCATAAGGCACAACCAACAATTCCTTGCTGCGATCCGCCGTCACAGAACCCCACATCACATCCGCATGATAACCGCTGATCACTTGCTGCATTGACCTGTCGATAGTCAGCATTTGACTGCTGAATTCCAGCGTAAAATCCCCATCAGTATGGCGCGTTTTATCTAACGCCAATTTGAGCGCCTGCTGGTAATAAAATGCCATATCTTTCGTGTCCCCTACCTGCGGGTAAGCGACATAAATTTTTTGGGGTATGGATTCAGCTATTGATTGCGCGGCCTGCACACAAGTCCACAATGCCCACAGGATGATGACGAGTCTATAACGCATAGATTTCTCCGATCTGCTGAAGATGTATAGCAGAAAGAGCAAAATCTGCTGCCCCAAGGCAATTTTCATCGCTATAATCGCGCCCATTTTTCATTTTTATTGACTAGTTCAAACAATTGGGTCCGCCATGTCTGAAAAACCTTATGACGTAAGTACATTTCAGGGTTTAATTCTCGCCCTGCAAGATTATTGGGCGCGCCAGGGCTGTGTAATTTTGCAACCACTGGATCTTGAAGTGGGCGCCGGTACGTTTCACCCTGCCACTTTTTTGCGATCCATTGGCCCCGAAACCTGGAATACGGCTTATGTGCAACCTTGTCGTCGCCCAAAAGATGGTCGCTACGGCGAAAACCCCAATCGTTTGCAGCACTACTATCAATTTCAAGTCGCACTGAAACCCTCACCCGATAATATTCAGGATTTGTATTTGGGTTCACTGCGTGAAATGGGCATTGATACATCCATTCACGATATTCGTTTTGTGGAAGACAACTGGGAATCACCCACATTAGGCGCATGGGGTTTGGGTTGGGAAGTGTGGCTGAATGGAATGGAAGTCACCCAATTTACTTATTTCCAACAAGTCGGCGGACTGGAATGTTTTCCAGTCACAGGTGAAATTACTTATGGTATTGAACGTATCGCCATGTACCTGCAAGGCGTGGATTCAATTTTTGATTTGGTTTGGACCATTAATCCTAACGGCGACAAAGTCACTTATGGTGATGTCTTCCATCAAAACGAAGTCGAAATGTCCACTTTCAATTTTGAAGAAGCCGATACTGAATTTTTATTTAACAGTTTCGATTTTTACGAAAAAGAATCCACACGCTTGATGGCAAAAAATTTACCACTACCCGCTTACGAAATGGTGATGAAAGCCTCGCACGCATTTAATTTGCTGGATGCTCGCCACGCCATTTCCGTTACTGAACGCCAACGTTTTATTTTGCGCGTACGCACTCTGGCCCGCGCGGTTGCACAAGCTTATTTTGATAGCCGCAAAGCCCTTGGTTTCCCATTAGCCCCCGAAGATTTACGCCAACAGGTTTTAGCGGCCGCAGGAGAAGAAAAATAATGTCTGATTTCCTAGTCGAATTGGGAACCGAAGAGTTGCCACCCAAAGCCTTGAAAAATTTGATGCAATCTTTTGCTGAAACCATCGAATCCCATTTAAAAAATGAGGGCCTGTCCTTTTCAGCTATCAAACCCTTTGCTGCTCCGCGTCGTCTGGCAGTATTAGTTGAAAATCTTGCAGAACAAACCGCTTCAAAAGAATTGGTTGTTTGGGGGCCGCCCGCAACCATCGCTTTTGATGCTCAAGGTAAACCTACCAAAGCCGCTATTGCCTTCGCTGAAAAAAATGGCATAGATCCTTCTGCACTGAAAGCAGAGAATGACGGCAAAGTAGAAAAATTGGTTGCACGCATTAGCGCTCAGGGTAAAAAAACTGTAGATCTACTCGAAGCAATTGTTGCCGATGCTTTGGCAAAATTACCTATTGCCAAACGTATGCGCTGGGGCGCAAAACGCGAAGAGTTTGTGCGACCCGCACATTGGCTGGTGATGTTATTCGGCTATCAGGTTGTAAATGCAAAGGTATTAGGTTTACAAGCGGGCCGCATCACTCGCGGCCATCGTTTTCATCACAATCAAAACATTGAATTGACGCAAGCCAGTGATTACGCCAGTGTTTTAAAAAATACCGGTTATGTGATTGCTGATTTTGCAGAACGCAGCGCAATCATCAAACAACAAGTCGAAACCGAAGCGAAAAAAATTGGCGGTGTTGCTGTTATTGGTGAAGCACTACTGGATGAAGTCACATCACTGGTTGAATGGCCGGTTGCCCTGACTGGAAAATTTGAAGAGCGCTTCCTTGCTGTTCCTGCAGAAGCTTTGATTGCTTCGATGAAAGAACACCAAAAATATTTCCATGTGGTGGACGCCAACGGCAAACTGAAAAATAATTTTATTACTGTTGCCAATATCCAGAGCAAAGATGCATCGCAAATTATCGACGGTAACGAACGCGTGATTCGCCCGCGCTTATCCGATGCCGCCTTCTTTTTTGAAACAGACAAGAAAACCACACTGGCATCATTACGCGAACGCTTGAAGACAATTGTATTTCAGGCGCAGTTGGGAACCATCTTCGACAAAACAGAACGCATTGCAAAACTTGCACAATTTATTGCACGCAAATTAAATGCCGACGAAAAATTGGCGGTACGTGCTGCTGAACTGTGCAAATCGGATCTGGTCACCAACATGGTAGGCGAATTTGATGATATGCAAGGTATCGCAGGTTATTACTACGCATTAAATGATGGCGAACATAAAGATGTTGCTGCGGCAATGAACGAACAATATATGCCGCGTTTTGCCGGTGATAAATTACCTGCAACTACCACTGGTACTATTATCGCGCTGGCAGATCGTCTCGATACTATTTCAGGTATTTTTGGAATCGGACAACAACCATCCGGTTCGAAAGATCCTTTTGCATTACGTCGCGCCAGTATTGCTGTGTTGCGTTTGTTGGTAGAGAAAAATCTCGCATTGGACTTACGTGAACTATTGGCATTCGCCAAATCACAACACAAAAATTTAACGGTTGGTGAAGAAT
The DNA here is from genome assembly GCA_946482345.1 of uncultured Cellvibrio sp. The sequence continues at coordinate 2,976 of CAMLRJ010000066.1, read as the reverse complement.
TGGTGGAGCAAGTGCTGAGCTATATGCTCGACCGCTTCCGCGCTATGTTTGAAGACGCGAATATTCCGGTAGAAGTTTTCCAATCCGTTAACGCGAAACAATTATCGCAGCCGCTGGATATTAATCAGCGTGTATTGGCTGTACATGAGTTTAGTAAATTGCCACAAGCCCAAGCCTTGGCTGCAGCAAATAAACGTGTATCCAATATTTTGAGTAAACAAAATTCCACTATCACCACAGATGTGAATAATAGTTTGCTGAAAGAAGAGGCTGAAAAAAATCTGGCGCAAGCGGTTAATACAAAAGCTTCTTTAGTTGCACCTTTATTTGCATCACGCGAATACACCAAAGCATTAGCTGCGCTGGCAGATTTACAACAGCCGGTTGATGCGTTTTTCGATAATGTCATGGTGATGTGTGATGATGCCGCATTACAGCAAAATCGTTTGGCGTTGTTGTCAAAATTGCGTGGATTGTTTTTGGAAGTGGCCGATATTTCTTATTTGGTGCCGAGTAAAAACTAGACCCCACCCTAACCCTCCCCTTGCCAGGGGAGGGGACAAATTTCACTCTGTCGCAAGCAGGGAGTAAAGTCCCTCCCCCTGGCAAGGGGGAGGTTAGGAGGGGGTCAACTAACGAGAACAAAATGAAATTAATAATCCTCGACCGCGATGGTGTAATTAATCATGATCGCGATGACTATGTGAAATCGGTTGATGAATGTGTGCCTATTGAAGGCAGCATTGAAGCGATTGCACGATTGCATAAAGCAGGATTCACCATAGTAGTTGCCACCAATCAATCAGGGTTGGCGCGTGAAAAGTTTGATCTGGATGATCTCGAAGCCATGCACGAAAAAATTACGCGATTGGTGGAAGAAGCTGGTGGTGAGATTGGTGCAATTTTTTATTGCCCTCATGCACCGGAAGATAATTGCAAATGCCGCAAACCCAAACCCGGTCTGATTGATGCCATTGAAGCGGAATTTAATATCTCGGCAGAAGGTTTTTATTTTGTGGGTGACAGCTTGCGGGATTTACAAGCAGGCGCACAAAAAGGTTGTTTATTGGGATTGGTAAAAACCGGCAACGGATTAAAAACTTTATCGCAATTGGAAAATCCGGAGTTGCAGACAGATAGTCCAATATTGGATATTCGCGATGTATTTGTATTTGAAAATTTACAACATTTTGCTGATGTTATTTTAAAACATTAATCATGTAGGGTGGGCATAAAGCGCAGCGTGCCCACCATTTGATTGTTTCATGTGGGCACGCTGCGCTTTATGCCCACCCTACCGGGAACTTTAATTTTGCTTTATTTCCGCAGTTTGATTTTCAGCATCGGCTACAACCTGACAAGCGCTATCGCTGGACTTGTTGCCGTCATCATTTGGCCGATCATGCCTTATTCCTGGCGCTGGCGAATTGTGACTTGTTGGAATCGTTTTGTAATGCTCTGGTTGCGAGTGTGTTGCAGTATTCGTTATGAAATTATTGGGCATAAACATGCTGACAAATTTCCCTGTGTGGTCATGGCAAAACACCAAAGCACTTGGGAAACAATGTTTCTGCAATTTTATTTCGGGCCCGTCAGCACTATTTTGAAAAAAGAATTATTTCGTATTCCGTTTTTTGGTTGGGGGTTGGCAAGTTTACGTCCGATTGCCATCAACAGGGGCACCCCCATTCAAGCATTGAAAGAAATAAAATCCATCGGTATAAAACGTTTGCAACAAGGAAATAATTTATTAATTTACCCCGAAGGAACACGTACTGCATTCGGGCAAGTCGGTAACTATGCACGCAGCGGTGCCGATATTGCCATCACTGCTGGCGTTCCTATTATTGCGGTTGCACACAATGGCGGGAAATTTTGGCCGCACAAACAATTTTTAAAATACCCGGGCGTCATCAAAGTCGTCATTAGCGAGCCTTTTGATACAGAAGGCAAAGATCGCAAAGAGTTAACCGAAGAAATTAAAAATTGGATTGAAGGCGAAATTGCCAAAATGAATTAATGACAAGTTGTGATCTCATTGATCGCTTTATTCAATGCATCTTCCAATTCTTTTAATTGTATGGGTTTGGTAATGAAATCATTCATACCTGACTCATAAGCTTTGACACTGTCATCCACTTGAACACCTGCGGTTAATGCAATGATCCAGGGTTTACTGCTGTGTAATTTATTTTTTCGGATTAATCGGGTTGCGGTGTAACCATCCATTCGATCCATCTGGATGTCCATCAAAATAATATCCACATCACGCTGCCCTATCACATCAACCGCTTCCTGCCCGTCGGACACACAGGAAATTTTATGAAACCCGAGCTTTTTGAGCATCATAGTGGCGACCATTTGATTCACACTATTGTCTTCAACAATCAGTATTCTGGTACTTTTGTTGGTAGACATTTTCTTCATTAAGAAATGTTGTTTATTTTCACTTTGTCCCAATAAATTCAACAATGTTCTTTTCAGTGTATTGGTACGAACCGGCTTCATTAATACCACATCAATATTCGGCCATTCTGTGCGACTGACATTCGCACTGCTCAAAATAATAATCGGTTTGTTTTTAAGAGAGGAGCGCCTGATTTCATTGGACAAGGTGCCGCCATTCATTGTGGGCATACAAAAATCAAGAATAACCAGATCGTATTGTTGCCCAAATTTGAGATTTTCCAGCGCGGAACTGGCTGAATCAAAAGCGGCGACTTGCATACCCCATTGCAGCAGTGTTGTCGATAAGACTCTTCTGTTGGTTGCATTGTCATCGACAATCAGTACCCGTAAATCTTTAAAACTCTGAATCTGGTTCATGGATTCAGAAACAGTGTATTGCGGTTCAAAATCCAGTTTCAATGAAAAATAAAAAGTAGACCCTTTATTAAGCTCACTTTCAAACCACAATCGCCCGCCCATTTGTTCTGCAATTTTTTTACTGATAGCCAATCCCAGACCTGTTCCGCC
>CAMLRJ010000065.1 GCA_946482345.1 uncultured Cellvibrio sp. | reverse complement strand
TTATTGCGTCGAATCAGTACACAGTGTCTTTCTGGTACAAGCCTGAAGTCTTAACGGCCTATACCCCGGCATTCTTTGCATCAACTGCTGATAATCAGTGGATCAGTTTTATTCCTGACAGAGCCGCGCACTTCACGACTACTTCGTTGCTGTGGAGTTTCATTTTCCAAACGGGAACCGTCGAGACGGATGACTGGAATCAAATTGTGCACACCGCAACAGCTCCATTGAATCAATGGCAACACGTGGCGATTGCCTATGCCGATACCACCATGAAACTTTATATCGATGGCAATCTGGCAGGTTCAATGCCGCGTCAAGATATTTTCAGTGCGGCGGGTGGTAATTTTGCACTGGGCGTGAATTACGGTTGGGATTTACCTTTCCAGGGCCAGATCGATGAATTTATTGTCTATGACTATGCCTTGAATAATTTGGATATTAACGGTGCAGCCATTAACAACCTGACTGATCCCGCTCAATTTGCCGGATTTGTTAAAGATGCGTTGGATCTCGGTGATGTTTCCGCTGTGCGTGAAAATTTTGAATTGCCACGAGTCGGGCCTTTTGTTTCCGGAATCAGTTGGAGTTCGAATAACACTGAATTTTTGAATCCGGTGAATGGTACGGCAATCGTCAAACAGCCGAGCGCACTACAAGGCGATCAGCAAGTGGTGTTGACGGCAACGATCAAATATCAAAATTTCACAGATACCAAACAATTTACTGTCACAGTGAAATCACTGGCGCCTGCTGAATATTCTTTTGAAGGTGATTTGACTGCAATTAATGGTGCTTACGCAACTGCCACCGTCACAGGTGATCGCATTTTGAATACCGGAGGCAGTGTGACTTATGTCGATGGTGTTAAAGGTTTGGCGGTGAATCTGGATGGAACATCCGGTGTGAGATTGCCAGACAATTTAATTACGTCTAACAGCTACTCGGTTTCTTTGTGGCTGAAACCCACAGCCTTTACCGACTATACAACGGCTTTCTTTGCTGGTGCCAGTTCGAGTGCATGGATCAGTTTGGTTCCTTCACTGGGCGGTACTAACAGAACGCGTGTGTGGGCAGATCAGGCAGGTTTCTTCGATAACGCCGAACTGGATTCCCGTATTCCACAAGGTGCATGGACTCATGTTGCATTCACAGTCGATGGTGAAGACAACAACAAAATAAAAATATTTGTGAATGGCGTTCAGTCGTTGGAAGCCACCGGATTCAAACGAGTATTCACGGTTGCAGGTGAAACCAATGAATTTGCACTGGGTGTTAATTATTGGGATATCCCTTTCAACGGTGCGATTGATGAATTGAAAATTTACAGCGGTGCTATTACGGCTGAATCAATCAATGCTCTGTATCAGGAAGGCTTGTAGCCCTGACAAAAAGTGAGGAAATTTCTTCCTCACTTTTTCCAGATATTTTTCAAAACATGATGATCCTTTAACGCGTATTTGTTTTTCCAAAAGCGATAGACAAATACTAAAAATAATACGGAGTCAGAAGATGTACTCAAAATCAATTTTAGCAAGCGCTGTAATCGCAGTTATGTTTGCCCCCAATCTTTACGCACAAGATCAGACAGAAGAAAGTGAAGAAATTGTTGTTACCGGTATTCGCAGCAGCTTGAGCAAAGCCTTGGATCTCAAACGTGACAATACCCAAATTGTTGATGCTATTGTGGCCGAAGATATCGGCAAATTTCCCGATAACAACGTAGTGGAATCATTGCAGCGTGTTACCGGTGTGCAGGTTACCGGACGCGGTAGTGGTGAAATTAGTGGAATTTCGATTCGTGGTTTAACTGATATACATACGACAGTTAATGGACGTGATGTGTTCACGGGAGCAGGTCGTGCGATAGCGTTGCAAGATATTCCAGCAAGTTTACTGGCCAGTGTCATTGTTTATAAAACTCGTTCTGCTGATCAGGTTGAACGTGGTATTGCGGGGTCGATTGATGTAAAAACCCATCGCCCATTTAATTTTGACGGCGCCAAAGTGGTTTTGGCTGGTCGCGGTATTTATGCAGACCAAGCCGAAGAAATAGATCCTAACGTCAGCGCACTTTTTAGTAATCGATGGGAAACCAGCCAGGGTGATTTTGGTGCTCTGGTGAATTTTTCTTTTGCGGAAACCAATTATCGCAATGACACCATGACTGCGGGTGCTGCATTTCCTTTTTTCAGCGCTGTTCCCCATTCGGGTTACTCACCTTATGAAATGATTCCCGGTGTACATAACAATGTCAGGGTGTGGCAACCCGGTTTGGAAAACGGCCTTCCACATAATGAAGATGCAACCCTGATGCTTGATGGTGTGGCATATGATTATTTATTAATGCGCGACGCGATTTTTGGTACATCATTCACGGGTGAGCGCGAGCGTCCTGCAACCAGCGTTTCCTTGCAGTGGGCACCTGATGATCAGCTCGAAGTCACAGCAGAAATTTTTTATACGGGATACAGGAATACTTCTCAAAATGCCATGTGGTTTTCCAACACGCTTGAACATCAAGACGGCAATATTGCAATCCCGCTGGTGTATGAAGGCACCAATATTGTAAAAGAACACGAAGGTTATTCTAACGGTGGTTTCCAATCGGGTGATTATGCCACTGGAAAGACGGATAGTTATTTGTATGCAATCGGTAGCAAATGGACCCCATCAGATAACATCACTCTGAATTCGGAAGTGATTTATCAGGAAAGTAAATTCACAACAGATTTTTTTGCTATGCGTTTTGCGCGCACTGCCTATGGTTTAACGGTGGATTACAACGATCGCGATGGCGTTCCTTCGCTTACATTCAAAGATAATCCTGCAACAGCCAACCTGGATGAATCCGATATGTCAGCGGTTGGTAACTGGAATGCATCCGGTATGTGGGATAACGGTGGTGGCAATGAAGGTAGATCTGTAGCTGTCACTACTGATCTGGTATGGGAACTGGATGGTGAATATTTGAAGTCGCTGAAAGTTGGCGGCCGAATAGAAGAGCGTAATGCAGAAGATTTTGGTCGTGGACAAGATTCATGGGCTTACAGCAAACCTATTAGTGAAATGATGGGAGAACTGGTTGCAGCTGGAGCTTCAGGTGATGGTTCAGGTCTGGTGTTCCAGGTGAATGATTATTTTGCTGGCAGGGCGAATATTTTCGATGATTTTATTACAGCAAATGGTAATTATTTGCTGGATAACGCCAACGCCGTGCGAACGCTTTATGGTTTGAGTGCAGAAAATGTTAATAAAAACTTTGATGTCACTGAAGATTCTTCAGCGCTTTATGCCACAACCAAATTTAATTTAGCAGATACATTAAGTGGTGAATTTGGTTTGCGTTATGTTAATTACGAACAGGATATGGCGTTTTGGTCCGAAACAGGAACTAACACCAACGTTTTCAATTATCAAACAGGAAAAGCCAAAGCAGATAAATTGTTGCCGAGTCTGGTTCTTAATTGGGACATTACGGATGGTGTGAAAGGACGTTTTGCTTACACAGAAACCCTGCGCATGCCTAACTTTGGGGATTTGAATCCGCTGCAATATTTCCAGGACCCTTTGACGTCAATTCCTTATGGAACAGGTAATGGCGGTAACCCGGATCTACAACCGACAGAATCAACCAACTACGACCTATCTGTTGAATGGTATTTTGCAGAGAGTAGTTCTATTTATGCCGCGTTATTCAAACGCGAGATAGATGGCTTGGTAATAGGTGGTAAGAAGATTGTTAACCGCACAGGTAATGATAATGTTACTCGTGATTATGTTCTCACTACTTTGGTGAATGCTGCGGATGGCGAACTCTCCGGATTGGAAGTTGGTTTGGTTTACTTCCCTGATAACTTACCGTCTGCTTTGGATGGTTTTGGTGTGCAAGCAAGTTATACCGCATTAGATTCATCGCAAAAAAATCCTGAATATGATCCGGCAGGTGGCATTTCCGGTTACGTTGATTCCAAGATGAGCGGTGTATCTGATTCCTCTTACAGTGTTGTACTTGCTTATGAAAAAGATGCAGTAGGAGCACGTTTATCTTACGTCTGGCGTGAAAAATTTTATTCAGGACGTGAAGCTGCAATTTTCGCCAACCCGATTCAATTCTGGAACCGCCCGGAACAAAGCCTGGATTTTCAGTTGAGTTATAACGTGACAGATGATCTGGTGGTGAGTTTCGATGCAACCAATTTGCTGGATGATGTTTACCAAAGCTATTACGGTGAAGGTAATCAACATTTATTTAACTTTGGTAGTGCAATCTTTTCAAAAACCTACGCTTTGGGAGCGCGTTACTCTTTCTAAGGCAATCAGATGTTTTATAAAAAGCCTTGTTTGGTGCAAGGCTTTTTATTCTGAAATCAGGTTGGATATTTTTTTGTGAAATGATTTGCAAACGACAGTAAAAAAACAACAAAAGTCTGGACATCAAACAACATTTATATATTATACTACAAATGGATATTAAATGAATTGCGCTTTTAATTTTCCAGTGTTTCAAGAGTTTTTGTTTCAGAGTTATTCCGTTGTTATGGATAGTTAACCTTATTCAACCGCTGTAGATTTCTGCAGCGGTTTTTTTATATCAATTATTTTCCTGTTCAATTATGAAAAAACAATTCCTGAAAAATCTGTTGGCGGTTTTGATTCTGTTTGCATCAGGGCTATTTGCAAAAGAACCCATGCAATTATTTCCATTGCAGGATGTGCGATTGAATGCCAGTCCTTTTCTGGATGCGCAAACAACGGATATTCAGTATTTATTGGCGCTGAATCCCGACAAATTGCTTGCACCTTTTCAGCGGGAAGCAGGTTTGCCATTGAAATCCGAATCCTATGGTAATTGGGAATCCTCCGGGTTGGATGGGCATATGGGTGGCCATTATATTTCCGCATTGGCGCTCGGTTACGCATCAACCTCCAATCCTGAATTACTCAAAAGATTAAATTATGTTGTCAGTGAATTAAAAAAATGCCAGCAAAAAAATGGCAATGGATATCTTGGTGGCATACCGGGTGGAAAAGAAGTTTTTGCGCAAATCGAAAAAGGAAATTTACAGGCTGATAACTTTTCGGTGAATGGCAAATGGGTTCCCTGGTATAACCTGCACAAAACTTTTGCAGGATTGCGTGATGCTTATCGCTATGCAGGCAATCAGGATGCAAAAAAAATGTTGGTCGAATTTTCGGATTGGGCAATTGTTCTAAGTAGCCATCTCGACGATCAACAAATGCAACAAATGTTGCGCAGTGAACACGGCGGCATGAACGAAGTTCTGGCAGATGTTGCAGAAATCACGGGTGACAAAAAATATCTTGCAGCTGCAATTCGTTTTTCACATCAATCGGTATTGCAACCACTTGAGAAAAATCAGGACAAGCTGACCGGATTGCACGCCAATACCCAGATCCCCAAAGTGATAGGTTTTAAACGAGTAGGGGATTTATCCAATAATAAAAATTGGCAAGATGCAGCAGAGTTTTTTTGGAAAACCGTTGTTGATCATCGCACAGTAGCAATTGGCGGTAACAGTGTTAAAGAGCACTTTCATGATCAGCATGACTTCTCATCCATGATTGCAGAAACAGAAGGCCCTGAAACCTGCAATACCTACAATATGCTTAAACTCACAGAGTTATTATTTTTGACTGATGCAAAAGTCCGTTACGTGGATTATTACGAACGCGCGTTGTTTAATCACATATTATCCTCGCAAAGACCTGAAGGAGGGTTTGTTTATTTCACCCCTATGCGACCCAATCATTACCGGGTTTATTCGCAGGTCGATAAAGCTATGTGGTGTTGTGTGGGTTCAGGCATTGAAAACCATGTGAAATACGGACAGTTTATTTACGCGCACCAAGGGAACAATCTTTATGTTAATTTATTTATTCCTTCTGAATTAAATTGGCAGGATAAAAAGATACGAATATCACAAATCAATTCATTTCCTGATCAGGAAGGAACAACAATAATTATTCGGAACAGTAAAAAATTTACCCTACACATCCGTTATCCGCAATGGGTGGCAGATGGTAAGTTGGAATTAAGAATCAACAATAAAGTTGAGAAAATTTCTGCCAAGCCAGGCAGCTATATCAAAGTTGATCGTTATTGGAAAAAAGGTGATCGAATAGATGTGAGTTTGCCTATGACGACCTATCTGGAGCAAATGCCGGATGCTTCAAATTACTATGCGCTCTTACATGGCCCCATTGTGTTGGCAGCAAAAACAGCGCCCTTTAGCGATGAAAAATTAAATTTTCTGGCTGATGATTCCCGTATGGGGCATATAGCACAAGGCCCGTTATGTCCCTTGGAAGCAGCTCCTTTGTTTGTCAGCGATACCACCGATTTTATGTCGAACATAAAACCTGTTCCGGGAAAATCGATGACATTTAAAGCGGACACTGTATTGCAAGGGAAAAACGCCGGGCAGATTGAATTTATTCCTTTTTTTCGATTGCACGATTCGCGTTATATGATCTATTGGAATTATTCGACACCTGACAATTTAAAAGTCATGCAGGAGCAGCTTGCTAAAAAAGAAGCTGAGCAAATGGCGTTGGATGCAAAAACGATTGATCAAATATCTCCCGGTGAGCAACAACCTGAATCAGATCATTTTTATAAAGCAGAAGGGGGTGATTCCGGATTAAACAAGGGGATGCGTTGGCGTCATGCAACGGCCTGGTTAAGTTATGAATTGACAGATAAAAACCGTGAAGCCAAATATTTACGCGTGAGTTATTCGCGGCTTGATGCGGGTAGAAAATTTGATATTTTCCTGAATAACATTTTGATAGAGTCAGTGGAATTAAAAGCAGATTATCCGCAGGAAATTTATTTTATTGATTATCCTGTTCCTGCCGCTGTTCACAAAACCCAAAACGGAAAAATTCTGGTGAAATTTGTTGCGCACAAAGGTTCTATCGCTGGCGGACTTTATGATCTGCGATTGTTGCGATAAAACCATGAATCATGGAACCTGTGTGTTAATCAAAATTTATCGTCATTCCTGCGAAGGCAGGAATCCGGTTGTTAAAAAAATCTAACTAAATAGGTAGTTTATTTTTTATTAATTAATCGACTGCGATAAGTGGATAAACTTTTGGCATCAACCACTGGCCATTGGTTTTTATCCCAGTTGAGATCCAGAATTTTTAATTTGGGCAAATAGTTGTCATGAGCATCATAGGCATGAAAAACCAGATAATCCTTGCCATCGAAATGATAAACACTGTTATGCCCAAGCCCCGGCCAATCGGCATTACCTGCCAATACCAGAGAACCACCGCCTTTACGCATATCGATATTGTCTTTGTCGAGATAAGGGCCCGTCAGATTTTTTGATCTGCCAACACGAATGTTGTAATTGCTATCTTTTCCACGACAACATAAATCAAACGACACGAACAAATAATAATATTCGCCTTTTTTAAAAATAAAGGGTGCTTCAACCGCACCGGTTTGTGGTGGAGACGCATTTTCCATGCGAGGACGTTCAGAAAGTTCATGCCATACTTGCGGCTCTGCCGGTTTTGTCCAATCCTGATTGAGTTTAAATATTTTCAGGCCGCTCCAGAATGAACCGAAACTCATCCATGCCTCGCCTTTATCATCCTGAATAATATGCGGATCAATTGCATTCCAGTCATCGCGTTTGGGAACGGATTGAATGACGCTTCCCAATTCTTTCCATTGATAATCAGGTGATGTTGGATCAAGCGTTTTGTTAACTGAAGCGCCTATGCCAGAAGTGTTTTTTCCAAATGCTGATGCAGAGTAATAGAGATAATAATGATTATTGTGAAATTGAATGTCGGGTGCCCACAGGTGCCCTGCAAATTCCTGTGCGACTTGCTTGACCATCGCAGGTTCCTTTTTCAATGTTGGCTCGAGGCTTTTCCAATCTTTTAAATTGGTTGAGCTGAAAGCGGTAATACCTGGGCCGGTGCAAAATACGTAGAATTTGTTGCCTTCTTTTATCATCACAGGATCATGAGCAACCACCTGATCGGTTTTGGGTGAAGCCATGCTGGTAAAAGAGATCAATGAAAGTAGTAAAAGGCTTGATTTGGGATTCATAGGCTAGTTCTCATCACAATAAGTAAGATAATAATATATTCATGGTGGTTTACCTATATGCCATGTCGGGAAAGCCTGTTTCTGTGGAGAGATGGGTTCAATCCGGATTCTTGCTGCTAGATGTTTTTTCATTGGAAACAGGGAATCTGTTTTTTTAAATGCTGCCAGACGAAAATCAAATTTATTTGCGAATCATTCCGATGTGATGCGCAAAGAAAAATATAGCGCACTAAACTTGATTTATATAAAGACAAGGCCCTGGATTTGCATGATAAAATCCGCTGCCCTTTTTGGGATCAACCTATTTTTGAGTAATGTTTATGTGTGGAATAGCGGGCATTATTTCCCTCGATTCAAAGGATTTGCCACAGTTGCCAGAATTACAACAAATGGCAAAACAACTGCGGCACAGAGGTCCCGATGGTGAAGGATTTTACTGCCAAAATGCGACTGGTTTGGCGCATACACGATTAAGCATTATTGATCTCGCCGGTGGAACTCAACCAATTCATAACGAAGATAAAACGGTTTGGACCATTTTCAATGGCGAGATATTTAACTACCTTGAATTACGCGAATTATTGGTAGCTCGCGGCCATGTTTTTTATACCCACAGTGATACCGAAGTTCTGGTTCATCTTTATGAAGAATACGGTGATGATTTTCTGCAATATTTGAACGGACAGTTTGCACTGGCAATCTGGGACTTGCAGAAACAAAGATTGTTATTGGCAAGGGACAGGGTCGGTATAGCACCGCTTTTTTATACGCAACAAAAAGGACGTCTGATTTTTGCGTCAGAAGTAAAAGCAATATTGTCGGTGCTGGATCATGCACCGCAGATGAATCCACAGGCATTTAATCAGCTACTTTATTTTTGGGCTCCTGTAAGCCCCGACAGTATTTTTGATGCTGTGCAATCCCTGTCGCCCGGTACTTATTTAACGGTAAATTTACGGGATGCCAAAATCAATATAAAACAATATTGGGATTGGCAATTTCCTGAAGAAAAAATGGATTGTTCCGAAAAAAATGAAAACCGTTTGTGTGAAGAACTGCTCGAATTATTGGTGGATGCTACACAAATTCGTTTGCGCGCAGACGTACCGGTTGGCGCTTATCTCTCCGGCGGATTGGATTCATCAGTATTGCTGGCATTGATTCGTCGTCATACACAAAATCGTACAAAAAGTTTTTCATTGGGTTTCAGTGAAGCATCGCATGATGAATCGGCTTATCAAACAGTGGTCGCTAATTATTTGCAAACCGATAACAGTCGCATCGTTTGTAAACCCGATGACATTGCACGTGAATTTTTTTCGTGTATTTGGAATGCAGAATCTCCATTGTTGCGAACAGCGGCTGCACCCATGCGTATGCTGTCGCAGTTAGTGCGTAGTCAGGGTTATAAAGTGGTATTGACTGGTGAAGGTTCTGATGAGGTGTTTGGTGGTTACGACATTTTCAAAGAAGCCAAAGTCAGGCATTTTTGGGCGGTCAATCCACAATCCAATTGGCGTGCGGCTTTATTGAAACGTTTGTATCCTTATTTGGATATCAGTGAACAAAGAGCCAGTCAATTTTTAGCGCCTTTTTTTGGTCAGGGATTGGATAAAGCGGATACCTGGTATTTTTCGCATTTGCCCCGATGGGATATGACAAGCAAATCAAAAATGTTTTTGTCGCCGGAGATGTCTCGCAAAATGCAGTACACCCTGCTGGAAGATTTGCAATCAACCCTGCCCGATGAAATAGCAAATTGGTCCTTGTTGCAAAAAGGCCAGTATATTGAAGCAAAAACCTTAATGGGCGGTTATCTTTTGTCTTCACAGGGCGATCGTATGTTGATGGCTAATTCTGTTGAGGGGCGTTTTCCGTTTCTGGATCATCGCGTTATAGAGTTTGCTAACCGTTTGCCTGTTAACCTGAAACTGAAAGTGCTTAAAGAAAAATATATTTTACGTAAAACGATGAACCAATATTTACCGGCAGAAATTATTCATCGCCAAAAACAACCCTACAGAGCACCGGATGCCATTGCATTTTTTCAGAATGGTCAGGCCACAGCGGAATACCTTGATGATCTGTTAAGTGATGAAAAAATTTCGCGTTATGGTTACTTTGATTTGAATAAAGTGAAATTGTTATTGAAAAAAGCCAGAGCTGGAAGTGTGACCAGTACCAAGGATAACCAGAGTTTGGTGATGATCATCTCAGCCCAGATTTGGCATTATCATTTTGTAGAAAATTTTTTAAATTTTAAACGTTAGATTCAATATTATTTAAAACAATTATGAAGAGCATTGGAGCCTTTATGTCAGTTAGAGAACAACTCAGAAAGTTAATCCTTGAAAATTATTTGTTTAGCGATAATCAGGATGATCTGAAAGACGATGTCAGTTTTATGGATCTGGGCGTGATAGATTCGACAGGTATTATGGAGGTAGTCATTTTTATGGAAGAAAATTTTGGTATCAAAGTGCTGGATACGGATTTGTTGCCAGAAAATCTGGACAGCATTAATGCATTGGTTGCGTTTGTTGATCGCAAGAAAGCGGCCTGATAATTCGATGACAGCATCAGTATTGCAAACGGCTGTAGATGGATTGCGTATCCAGAGTGGCCGTTGTCCTGATAAACCGGCCCTGATTATTGAGGGACAAATATATACCTATCGACAATTGGATCAGGCCAGTAGCCAACTGGCTTGTTGGTTGCAACAACAGGGAATGAAAAAGGGCGATAGATTAGCGATTTATCTGGAGAATTCTTTTGCTGCGGCAATCAGTATCTATGCGGCAATAAAATTGGGTGCCATTTTTGTGGTGATTAATCATCAGATAAAATCTGCAAAATTGGAAAGAATTATTGTGGATGC
>CAMLRJ010000064.1 GCA_946482345.1 uncultured Cellvibrio sp. | reverse complement strand
TAGAATATCTTCTTCACTAATAGAAAGGCTTGGAGCATTTTTATCATCAGTCCACCGGAATGCGATGGCGTCATCACTTTTCCCTCGGATAAGAGTTGTTTTAATTCTCATTGAAACAACACCGACGTCATCTTCGGTTTCATCAGTTGTTTCGCCGCGGTCCAATCCCTCTAAATATGTAATTAACCGTGATTCTTGATCGGAGTATGTAGCAATCGAAGCAGCAACGACCGATTCAAATCCATGATAAAAAGATAAGGGCATAAGAAAAAAATTATAACGCGACAAATCGAGATTTAGCCATTCGGAACCAAGTCTCAAATAGTTCTGGAGAGATGCTGTTCCGAATTCTAATACGCGTCGACCAAAATTTAGATCTTTGTTAATAAAATGGGCTGCATTATCACGAATTTCTATTAGACCTTTGAGGTTGTCGTCGCAGTTTTTGCCGAAGCCAGAATTTTGGTCTTCGAGAAGTTTTCCTGATAAAAATGTTAGCCCAAAAGTAATTGGATTTCCGCAGCGATTTAGCTTTGGTCGTCGTTTGGTGGGATCTATTGGATCAGGCTCTGTTTCATATAACGAAGAAATATCTTCTCCATGGTCAAGAAGCCATTTTGCTTTTAGTAACAGCTCCCATGCATTCGACATTAATAGAGAAAAAGCTTCCTCTCTATATGAGAAGTCTGGCTTGTTGTAAATTTCAATCGCCGCCACAGCAGCTTGAACTGATTTCTCTGCAAGAGATGCGCTATTGGACATGGTATTGTAGGCCGTGTTAGTGACTGGCACTGAATATATATGTTTGATGTCCATCAATTCAATATGGTTTTAGAGTTGTCTTGTATAAATTCTATAGGCAGATAGTTTTTCGATTATTTGAGTATTAATTTGCCAAATAACTTATGAACAGCATTTTTTGCTAACATGCTGTATCAATCCCCACCCACGAGGAAATCATCATGAAACTGGCGCGTATTTGTTTATTGGCATTGCCATTGAGTTTGGTCGCTTGTAATGCTTCTTTGCCGCATATTGCAGAAACCGGGGCGGCGGTTGCGAGTGCGACGGGTTATAACAATCAAGCGCAGATGATTCGGGCGATTAAAGAAGCGCTGGAGTTGGGGAGTAATCGTGCGGCGGATAGTTTGTCGGTGACCGGTGGTTATGCCAATAGTTCGCTTTATCGAATTGAGTTGCCTGCGAATTTGCAGCCTATTACCAAAAATTTGCGGCAGTTGGGTTTGGGTTCGCAGTTGGATAAAGTCGAAGCCTTGATGAATCAGGGTGCAGAAAAAGCGGCAGTTGAAGCGAAAGCGGTTTTTATTGATGCAGTGCGTAATATGAAAGTGACTGATGCTTTGGGAATTATTCGCGGCAATCAAACGGCAGCGACAGATTATTTTCGTGTGCAAACTGAAGCCAGTTTGCGTCAACGTTATCAGCCGATCATCCAACAAAATCTTGAGCAAATTGGTTTTTATAAACAATACAAACAATTGCAAACCGCTTACAACATGGTGCCCATCGCCAACAAACCCAGTTTGGATCTTGAACAACACGCAGTGAATATGGCGCTCGATGGTTTATTTAAACAAGTTGCGGTTGAAGAAAAATTAATTCGACAAGATCCTGCTGGGCGTGGCAGTCAAATTATTGGGGCGGTTTTTGGTTTGAAATAAAAATTTCAATGAAACAAAAGGCTGGATCCCTGCTTTCGCAGGGATGACGAGGTGGAATTAAATAGAAATGGATTTGTGTAAAGATATCAAGAGATATTTCGTCATGACCGCAGGGCATCCAGTGACTTTATATTAATGCCACTGGATTCGCTTTGCCGGTTTAACGGCTTCCATTGGGAATGACATTTTATAGATTTAGTAATACTTCAATTGTGTCGCCTTGCCTCTAAATATCCGATACGAAAAAATTGTGTAGGCGATAATAGTCGGCAGTACAACCACAGATCCTACCAAAATAAATTTTAGCGATTCAGGTGCGCTGGCGGATTGCCAGATTGTCAGTTGGTTGGGCACTACGTAAGGGAAAAAGCTGTAGGCCAAACCTATAAAACTCATTAAGAAGATAATCGCCGCAGAAATAAAAGGAAACCAGGAAAAACTTTCCAAATCTTGAGAGAAGTTTTTCAGGAATCTGTCGCTTGCGAATAACAAACCGAAACAGACGGTTGGAATAATCATCAACAATAAAACCGTTGGGCTGCCAAACCATTTTGCGTAAATACTAGGGCTGACCCAAGGGTTGACGATTGATACTGCGATCAAACCCAGTGCCATTAACCAACCACATTTTCTGGCCCAGCGGGTTGCTGATCGTTGTAAATCGCCTTCGGTTTTCATCACTAACCAACAAGCACCTATATAGGTGTAACCCGCGGTTACGCAAATGGCGCTAAGGCAAGCGAATAAAATAGATTTCAAACTGGAATCAAAACCCATCACATAAATGCCGAGCATATAACCTTGTGAGAGTGTTGCCAGTAGCGAACCGATTTTAAAAATTTTATCCCACAAGTCTTTGTGATCGGGCAGGGCTTTTGCGCGAAAGTCGAAGGCAACGCCGCGTAAGATCAATCCCGCTAACATCACAGTCACAGGCAAATACAAATGAAATAACACCAGACTGTGTGCGGTTGGGAATGCAATTAATAAAACACCGATTCCCAGCACTAACCAGGTTTCATTCGCATCCCAAAAGGGGCCGATACTGGCGATCATAGTGTCGCGATCTTGTTCGGAATTTTTTGGCAATAAAATACCCACGCCCAAATCATAACCATCGAGAATAGCGTAAACGAAAAAAGCCAAGCCCATCAAACCGATAAAAATAATCGGTAACCAAAAAGCTTCGCCGGTTAATTGTGTGTATTCATTCATGATGCTGTCTCCACTTTTTGATTGCGTGTGGCCAGTTGATCGGCAAGTGTTTCGATTTCATTGGGTTTATCGACCAGAACGGATTTATTCGCCATCACAAATAAGGTGCGTATATAAGCGACTAACAAAACGGCGTAGAGCACTAAATAAATGGTCAGTGAAATGCCTACATTTGATGCAGGCACTTTGGTCACGGCTTCTTGAGTCGTTAGCACACCAGTCACTAACCAGGGTTGACGACCAATTTCAGTCACGTACCAACCGGCGAGTGTTGCGACCCAACCAGAAAAAGTCATGCCGACAAATATTTTTAAAAGCCAGGGTGACATTTCTTGTCTGCGTCCTTTTTTGATTGCGATGATTTGCCAAACACCAATCCAACTGACGAGTAACATCAAAACACCCACGCCCACCATAATTCTAAATCCATAAAACACTGGCGCTACCGGTGGATGTGCATTGGGAAATTCGTTGAGGCCTTTGATCTCACCGTTGAAATCGTGCGTCAAAATTAAACTGGCCATTTTCGGGATTTCAATAGCGAATTTATTTTCTTGCGTTTTTGCATCGGGAATTGCAAATAGAACCAGTGGTGCACCTTTTTCGGTTTTCCATACGGCTTCAACCGCGGCGACTTTTGCGGGTTGATGTTCGAGTGAATTTAATCCGTGCAAATCGCCCAGAAAAATTTGTACGGGAATTAATATGGCTGCAGCAGTCACCGCTGTTTTTAAGGCGAGACGTGGCGCGGGTTTGTGATCTTTTTTCAAAATTCGATAAGCCGAAATTCCCGCAATTAAAAATGCGGCGGTGAGCCCAGACGCAACCAGCATATGTGCCAATCGATAAGGCATTGAAGGATTAAAAATAATTTCCAGCCAATCCAGTGGATAAGCTTTGCCATCGCGCATTTCAAAGCCGGTGGGTGTTTGCATCCAACTATTAAGCGCAATAATCCAAAAGGCAGACATGGTTGTGCCAAAAGCCACTAACAATGTTGCAATGGTGTGCATGCGATTTGATACACGATTGATGCCGAACAACATAATGCCCAGAAATGTCGCTTCGAGAAAAAATGCAGTGAGCACTTCGTATCCCAATAATGGACCGGCGATATTACCGACGGTTTCCATATATCCCGGCCAATTGGTACCGAATTGAAAACTCATGGTGATGCCGCTGACCACACCTAATGCAAATGTCAGCGCAAAAATTTTTACCCAAAAACGATAAGCGCGCATCCAGACATCATCGCCTTCACCTTTGTAGCGCAATTTGAAATACACCAAAAACCAACAAAGCGCGATTGAGATGGAGGGAAATAAAATGTGAAACGAAATATTCGCAGCGAATTGAATGCGAGAAAGCAGGAGTGTATCGAGGAGTGGATCTGACATATTGATTACCTCTTTGAATTTCACCCCATCCTCCCCTTTTTCAAGGGGAGGGAACTGGCTCCTCCCTTTGAGAAAGGGAGGCGGGGGAGGGATTTAAGATCCCGAACATTACAACCATTTTTAAATCCCCCCTAGCCCCCCTTTTTCAAAGTGGGGAACTGTTCCTCCACCTTGCCAAGGGGGAGGTTAGGAGGGGGTGAAGATTTAAGATTTCTTACCCAAACTAAAAATTTTGTCCTTCATATCCAATACTTTTCCAATATTGCTGCCCAGCTTGAGCATGGAACCCAAATGGCTCTTGTCCAGGCGTTGCACTTCTTCTGTCCATACGGTCAACATTTCCATCATTTCATACATATCTTTCATGCGTTCCTGTGCGTATTCCTCTTCGGGATTTGCCGGTTTTTCCAATAAGAAGTTACGCAGGGCGGACATGGTGGGATCCATTTCGCGTTTGCGTCTTTGTTGAATCAGGATTTTGGCTATGTCCCAGGCGCTGCCGGGTGCGGAATAAAACTCGCGACGGTCGCCGGGGAAATGCTGTAGTTTGATCAGTTCCCAGGACATCAGCTCTTTAAGGCCCATGCTGACGTTGGAGCGTGAAAAGTTCAGAGCTTCGCTGATGTCGTCGGCACAGAGGGATTCCTTGCTGAAGACCAGTAGCGCATAGATTTGCCCAACGGTACGGTTGATCCCCCAGCGGCTGCCCATCTCACCGAAATGCAGGACACAGGATTGGATCATGGGGGTCATTTGAATAGTCATATTGGAATTCCTGTAATTTCAGTATATTCTGAAATTACAGAATGATTTGATTTGTGTCAACAACAAGGTGAGTCTTATGTGTTCAGCGGCGTGGCGTAAATGGGTGATCCGGTGGCTCTATTTGATGGGGTTTGTTCATCTTTTGGGCGGTGTTGTGGTGACCTGGGGTGATGCAAATTGGTTTGCGGCGTATAACACTCAGGTTTTGGCTGCATTGGATTTGGCTGGCAGCGCAGAATTGCAAATCTGGTGGCTATCAATTTTTGGCGCAACCTTGCAGGCCTTTGCAATTTTACTTATTGGATTGGTTCATCTCGGTAATAAATTCAAATTGCAGAATGTGTGGTTGTGTTTAATTCTCGCGATACTGGTATGGGCGCCGCAGGATATTTATTTTTCTGCGATAAAAAACGTATGGATAAATGTCTGGGCAGATTTACTGGCGCTGGTGAGTTTGTTACCAGGATTAATTTATTGTTATTGGTGTGATGCAAAGGTAGTTACGAAAGGAATTAATACTATTGCAGACACGCCGTAACAAATTGCAGGAGCAGTTTGCACAAGGCTTTGCCCGAACGGGGAAGTTACAGGGATGTAACTTATGAGCACATCCCTGTAGGCTCGACAAAAAATCCCTTTTTTTGACGGTCTGCAATAGCATCAATTCCTTTCTCTGAGATAAGTGGAAAAATTTATGCAATCAACAATTTTTTCTCCGTCAGCATTAACGATTTTGCTAACCGGCGCGACCGGGTTTATCGGGCAATCGCTAGTGCCTTTGTTGTTGTCTCAAGGTCACAAAATTATTATTTGGTCACGTTCACCGCAAAAAGCCAAAGCGCAATTTGGTTTTGCAGTTGAAGCGGTTGCGGATTTGCAGGAAATAGATGATCAGGAAATTCATCTGGTAATTAATTTGGCGGGCGCCAGAATTTTAGGTATGCCTTGGACTGAATCGCGTAGAAAGACGTTGTATAACAGCCGCATTGATCTAACCAAAAAATTGGTTGATTGGATTAAATCCCGCTCACAAAAACCATCATTATTTTTATCAGCATCGGCTATTGGCTATTATGGTATTCAAGCGCAATCTGATAAAACTGAATGGACTGAAGAGCAGCCGCCACAATCGATTTTTATGTCGCAGTTGTGTCAGGATTGGGAAGCGGCAGCCAAAGATTTAAGCGAGCAAGTGCCAGTGGTTGCTATGCGTTTTGGTGTGGTGCTGGGGCATGGAGGTGCTTTGCCTATGATGTTATTGCCGATTAAATCCGGATTGGGTGGGCGCTTGGGTTCGGGCGAGCAGGTGATGTCCTGGATTCATTTGCAGGATTTATTTGCTGCTATGGCACATATTTGTCGCGGGCATTTTTCTGGTGAACATCTGCGCGCACAATTTTCTGCAATTAATTTCACATCACCACAACCCGTCACACAAACTGAGTTTAGTAAAACAGCAGCGCGTTTATTGCATCGCCCCTGGTGGTTAGCAACACCGGCATTTAGTATGAAATTGTTCGGCGAACAAGCGGATTTATTATTGGAAGGCCAACGAGTTGTGCCCTTTGAATTAATGAAATCCGGTTTTGAATTTGCCTTTCCGGATATTGAATCCGCATTGATGGATATACTGAAAAAATGAATAAACAGCCGATTATTTTATTCGACGGTGTGTGCAAGCTCTGTAATGGTTGGGCAAAATTTATTATGCGTGTCGACAAAGAGTATCGATTTAAACTTTGCGCAGTGCAATCAGAAAAAGGGCAAGAGTTGTTGAGGCAGTATGGTTGTCCACAATATCATTTCGAGACTATGTTGTTGATTGCTGACAGCAAAGCCTATCAAAAAAGTTTGGCGTTTTTGTTCATTATGAAAAAATTGGGATTACCTTTTTCTTTGCTATATGTCTTGAAATTTATTCCCGCATTTATCCGCGATTGGTGTTATGACCGAATTGCGCTCAATCGCTATAGACTATTTGGCAAGTATGAGTCTTGCCCAATAAATTTTTCGTTGGATGAAAAACGCTTTTTGTTGTGATGAGATAGTTACTAAAGTGAATTCGTTACTAAAGTGAATAAGGATCCAGCCAGAGGCTTTTGTCATCAACAGGTGTCAGCTTGGGAAGTGATGGATTGTCCAATGGAATAATAATCCGGTTTTTCAAATTGGCTTGTTGGAATGCCGCTTTTACTGTTGGATCATTCATGAAATATGCTTCGAAACTGCCATCTGCTATAGCAATGCGTAAACCGCGCTCAATATTTTCAGCTAATTCAGTATTTGATTTGTCAACGAAAAAATAAAAAGGATTGGTATATGACAGTAAGAGATTTTTCTCTACATCCAAATCCAGTTTTGAATAGCGTTGTATTTCTGACCAGGGTTCATGAGCGCCGCGAGGAAAGCCGTCAAATCTGTCGCCATCCAACATAAAAAACAGGCTTTCATATTTCACTACTTTGACAACCTTCAATCCATTTGCTGTTAATACATTGGTGTCTGCCCAAAAGCGACCTTGCCCCAATGAAACCTTGCGTAAATCTTCAATCGTATGAATACCATTGAATTTGTATTGCGTTCCTTTTTTAATCATCAGAACACGATATCCCAGCAGTCCCTTAAAGATACAAATGCGGATAGGCATCAATTGTTCTTCGTATTCATTGGTGGTGGCATACCAGACAATATCCAGTTGTCCGTCTTTGATCATCTGAACTTGACGAGCTTCGCTGTCAACGGTTTGCTCTGCCCATTCATATTTCTCGGGTATTTTACTGAGTGCAACTTTTAATAAGCCTTTCGCATAACCATGTATGCCTCCATCGCCTGATACCATTCGCAAGGGTTTGGCTTGCGCGCTGGTGCAGAAAAATATCAGGCAAGCAAACAGGCCATAAGAAGTAGGCAGGTGCAATAGAGTCAGCAATAAACGAAGCATTTGTGAAAGAGTCTCTGATTATTAATTTCTTATAACTCTAGCAGTAGTTTACAAACTAACAGGTGGCACAAAAAACCGCCGCACCCTTGAGGTTTCCAGATGGATAGGTGCGGCGGTAAAAATAACTCACTGAGGGATTTGTCGTGTGGCTGACAAAACAAATATCAATGAGTGTAGGAAGCAGGTGTGCAAGCACACCCCAACACGTTCAAACCACTGAGTGGTGTTCAGTGATCTGAGCTGTTAATGGCATTGCTGCCATTAACAACAGCGACTGCACAACCTCAATCCTTGTCCCTGGTCGTGTTTGTCGGACTGTTCAACATAGCAGGCTTCTCATAAGTGAAAGGCTGCAATAATTCATCCGGTTTACCCTTACAGGCTTTCGCCAACAACTCCCGGCGTTGGGCGAGTAATAAGCCTACCGCTTCACTATGCTTCTCGTCTATCCCGGGAATGTGTTCTTCAATTAATTGAGTGATATTGGCGGCTAATTCCAAATATTTGTCATGTTCCTCAGCAACTTTTCTATCTTCAAACATACTGCCATCCCGATCACAAAGCCATACGGCGACTACTGACATACTAAAACCTCGTTTCGATACTGTTTTTATATACAGTATTGTTTGGGTGAAAGAATGTCAACTGGATTTTTTGATGAGTTTGGAAATATGGCGGCTTGAGGTGATAATGCGGCCTCATTTTCATCAACAGGATTTCTTGTGTCTGACCAACAGCCCGGTACCGAAAAACCGTCCAAACCACGGAGCATGTTGCGTTCCAGTTTGCTGACCGGCTCAATGACTATGATGTCGCGAGTGTTGGGTTTGATTCGCGACATAGTTCTGGCAAATGTGTTGGGTGCCGGTGGCGCCATGGATGTGTTTGCGATTGCACAAAAAATCCCGAATTTTTTTCGTCGATTATTTGCTGAAGGCGCTTTTTCGCAAGCATTTATTCCGGTGTTGGCGGAGTATCGCGAGAAGGGATCAAGTGCAGCAGTGAAAGAATTGGTTGATAAAGTCGCGGGCAGTTTAGGCTCCATATTATTGATCTTTACTCTTCTGGGAGTTACCGGTGCGTTTGTTATTGCGATTATTTTCGCACCCGGTTATTACGCCACACCTGAAAAATTTTCGTTCTTAATTGATTTAATACAAATTACCTTTCCTTATTTAATGTTGATTTCTCTCACTGGTTTTGCGGGTGCAATTCTCAACAGTTATGACCGCTTTGCGATTCCCGCCGTCACGCCGATTTTTCTGAATATTTTTATGATAGCGGCCGCATTGTTATTTGCCGATAGTTTCTCCAGCCCTGCATATGCTCTGGCGTGGAGTATTGTGGCTGCAGGATTATTTTCTTTGTTATTTCAGCTGCCGTTTTTGCATCAAGTGCAGATGCTGCCTTCGCCTAAATGGGATTGGTCTCATCCTGGAGTTAAGCGTATTTTGGTACTGATGGCGCCTGCATTATTTGGTGTTTCTGTCAGTCAATTAAATTTATTGGCGGACAGCATTATTGCGACTTTTTTGGTTGAAGGTAGTCCGAGTTGGTTGTTTTATTCTGATCGATTGGTGGAGTTGCCTTTGGGGGTTTTTGGTGTGGCAATTGCGACTGTGATTATGCCGGGATTGTCGCGACAAAATGCGGCGCAATCTGCCGAAAAGTTCAGCCAGACTTTGGATTGGGCAATTCGTTTTGTGGTGCTGATTGCATTGCCTGCAACTTTGGCTTTAATCATTTTGTCTGAACCAATTTTAGCCACACTTTTTTATCACCAGGGAGGTGAAATGAAAGCGTCCGACATACTTATGTCAACTTATAGTTTGCGCGCTTACGCTCTGGGATTGTTCGCATTTATGTTAATCAAAGTGTTGGTGCCTGGTTATTTTGCGCGGCAAGATATGAAAACTCCGGTGCGAATTGGTGTAATTTCAATTGGCGCCAATTTATTAATGAAACCGTTTTTTGTTATTCCGTTGGTATTCTTGTGGGAGCTGGGTCATGTAGGGCTCGCGCTGACAACGGCCCTGGCTGCTTATGTCAATGCTTTCCTGTTGTATCGGGGTTTGCGCCAACAGTCGATTTACACTCCTTCCGCCGTGTGGCCCAAGCTTTGGCTGAAATATGGATTATCTAATCTGGTAATGGTTCTCGTTCTTTTGGCACTGATCTATCACTGGGATCAGTGGCTTGAGTGGAGCACTATTGATCGTATTTTGCGTTTGGCGGTGGTATGTGTCACGGGATTGGGCAGTTATCTTGCCTGTTTGTGGCTGATGGGAATTCGTTTGCGGGATTTCAGGCATCATCAATAGTCCTAACAGTGGATGACAAAGAATGCTAAAGATTGTTAGCATTTATGGGGTCAAATACTGGAGGTAAATATGAATGTCTCACTGACTCCACAGCTTGAAAGCTTTGTAAAACAAAAAGTCTTGTCTGGAAAATACAACTCAACCAGTGAAGTAATGCGCGAGGCTTTGCGTTTATTACAGGAACAAGACGAGTTGAAAAGCCTTAAATTACAAACCTTGCAAAAGGATTTACTGAAAGGGGCAAATGAATTGGATCAGGGAATGTTCAGTTCTTTGGATATTGAGCAAGTTAAATCCAAAGCAAGGACTCGAAAAGCAATCTAAAGGACTGTAAGGGATGTCGGTGCTTAACCTTAATATTTCTCCCAGTGCGGAGAACGATCTGATAGAAATCTGGCTTTATATTGCTGAAGACCAGCCAATTAATGCAGATCGTTTTCTGGATCGCTTGGGTGAAACCATGCAAAAACTGGCTGAAAATCCTGATATGGGTGTAACAAGATTTAGCTTGCTATCGAATCTTCGTTGTTTTCCTGTAGGTCAGTATGTTGTGTACTACCGAGTGAATGCTAACGTGGAAATATTACGTGTGCTATCCGCCTCCAGAGATGTAGACGCAATCGATTGGTAGTTAACAGGTGAGCTATCCCATCGGCTCCTATATACTCACCGGCCTTGCAAAAGACGGGTTTGAGGTCAGGTTTAGCGTGGAATCCAAAGTTAA